>NZ_RZQT01000129.1:0-17595 GCF_003998485.1 Mesorhizobium sp. M7A.F.Ca.CA.001.04.2.1 | reverse complement strand
GGGTCCGGCAAGCGTCGGCAGCACGACGTCGGATTCGCGCGCCATGGTCGATTCGCGCACATTGACGATCGCGCCGATCTTCATGCCGGCTTTGCGGCAATAACGCAGCGAGGCCAGCGTGTCGGCGGTCTCGCCCGATTGCGAGATGAAAAACGCCGCATCGTTCTTCGACAGCGGCATTTCGCGGTAACGGAATTCGGAGGCGACATCGATGTCGACGGGCAGGCGCGCGTAGCGTTCGAACCAGTACTTGCCGATCAGGCCGGCCAGATACGCCGTGCCGCAGGCCGAGATCGCCAGCCGACCAATTTTGGCGAAGTCGAACGGCAGGTCGAGCGGCTTCGACACTCCGGAGACGAAATCCACGTAATGCGCCAAGGTGTGCGAGATCACCTCGGGCTGCTCATGGATTTCCTTTTCCATGAAATGGCGTCGGTTGCCCTTGTCGACCATGAAGCTGGTCGACAGCGACTGCTGGCGTTTGCGGTCGACCTTTGTGCCGTCAATGTCGAAGATGGTGACACCGCCACGGCGCACCACCGCCCAGTCGCCATCTTCCAGATAGGTGATCGAATTGGTGAACGGGGCGAGCGCGATGGCGTCGGAGCCCAGGAACATCTCGCCATCGCCATGGCCGACGGCCAAAGGCGGACCGTTGCGGGCGCCGACGATCAAATCCTCGTCGCCTTTGAACATGATCGCCAGCGCAAAGGCGCCTTCCAGCCGCTTCAGCGCCTGGTGCGCGGCTTCGACCGGATTCAGCCCCTTGGCGAGTTCGCGGGCCACCAGATGCGCCACGACCTCGGTGTCGGTCTGCGACGAAAAAGAATAGCCGTCGCGGACCAGTTCGTCGCGCAGTTCGGCGAAATTCTCGATGATGCCGTTGTGGACGATGGCGACGCCGTCGGAAAAATGTGGATGCGCATTGGTCTCGTTGGGCACGCCATGCGTCGCCCAGCGCGTGTGGCCGATGCCGATCGTGCCATCGAGCGGCTCGTCCTTGAGCCGGCGCTCCAGGTTGATCAACTTGCCTTCGGCGCGGCGGCGGGCGAGTTCGCCACGCTCGATGGTCGCGACGCCGGCCGAATCATAGCCACGGTACTCCAACCGCTTCAGCGCATCGACGATGAGCGGCGCAACCTGCGAGTGGCCGACGATTCCAACGATACCGCACATGCAGAAAGCCCCCGATTCCCCGGAAAACCAGCGCTATTTAGGGATGGCCAGCCTGCCGTGGAAAGTCACATTGCATTTCGTCCCGTATAACGGAACGCTCATTCTGTCGATGCACCATGACAGGCCGCTCTTGCAATCCGGTTACTGCAATCGTTCGGTTTGCGGGCTGGTCTTACTTTTTCTTCGCCGCCGCCGCCGAAGCAAAGCGCTCGCGCAACTCCTTGCCCTTGCCTGGAATGGTCTTCTGGCGGGCGCGGCCGAAGGCCAGCGCGTCGTCGGGCACGCTTTCGGTGATCACGCTGCCTGAGGCGATGTAGCCGCCCTTGCCGATGGTGACAGGCGCCACCAGCGACGAATTGGAGCCGACAAAAGCGCCCTCGCCGATGTCGGTGAAGAATTTCGAATAGCCGTCATAATTGCAGGTAATGGTGCCGGCGCCGATATTGGCCCCAGCACCAACACGGGCGTCGCCGATATAGGTCAAATGGTTGACCTTGGCGCCCTCTTCGATAACCGCCTGCTTGACCTCGCAGAAATTGCCGACCTTGGCCTTGTTCCTGAGATCGGCACCCGGCCGCAGCCGCGCGTACGGCCCGACATCGCAATTGGACGCAATGGTGGCGCCCTCGATATGGCTGAACGCATGGATCTTGGCGCCCGTGGCAATCTTCACACCCGGACCGAACCAGACATTGGGCTCGACGATGGTATCAGTGCCAATCTCGGTGTCATGCGAGAAATACACGGTCTCCGGCGCGATCAGCGTCACGCCCGACAGCATCGCCTCATGCCGCCGGCGCGCCTGCCAGATGGCTTCGGCTTGCGCCAGTTCGGCGCGGTTGTTGATGCCGAGCGCGCTTTCGAAACTGGCTTCGGTGGCCACGACATTGAGGCCTCGCGCACTGGCGATCTCGACAATATCGGTGAGATAATACTCGCCCTTTGCATTTTTGTTGCCGACCCGATCGAGCAGCGCCAGCGCATGGGCGCCGGCCACCGCCATCATGCCGGCATTGCAGAAGGTTATTTTCCTCTCCTCCTCGGAGCAGTCCTTCTCCTCGCGGATGGCGGTCAGCTTGCCGTCCTTTTCGATCAACCGGCCATAACCAGTCGGACTGGGCGGGCGGAAGCCGATCACGACGACGGCAGCGCCTTCAGCCAGTTTCAGCCGCGCCACGGTCAGCGCATCTGCATCGATCAGCGGCGTGTCCCCGAACATGACCAGGATATCGTCATAACCCTTTGATATTGCATCGCGCGCGGCAAGCACGGCGTGCGCGGTGCCAAGGCGCTTTTCCTGCACGAAAGTCTCGGCCTTGGGCGCGAACTTTGCCGCGGCCTTGCGCATCTCGTCGGCGCCATGGCCGATCACCAGCGCCTGGCTGCCGGCACCCGCCTCTTCCGCTGCCTTCACCACATGGGCGACCATCGGCAGGCCGGCAATCTGGTGCAGCACCTTCGGCAGCACGCTCTTCATGCGCGTGCCTTCGCCGGCGGCGAGGATGACGGACAGGCAGGATCTCTGGCTCATGGATGGGCAACCATATGAAAGGGTTGGGAATCAAGACAGGATAGCAGTGGGCCCATGCTTCACCAATGCGGTTAAATTCCGGTGAGATGGCGGAGCAGCTGACTCTTAATCAGCGGGTCTTAGGACAGAATTCGGCAGTCAGCCCCCCTACAACAGGCCGTGTTTCCTGAATTCCGCCTGCTCGTCACCCGATATCCAGCCAAACACCTTCAGCTTGCCATCGCGCTTTTCGACGAGATAGTTGATCGCAAAGTCGATGGTCACGAGACTCCCATCCTTGCGTTCATAGTCACCGGACCAGTTTACCTCAGCCACGCAATGGTCCTGATCGATTGGCATCACCGAGACATCGACGCAGGTCATTCTCTTGCTGCCGAGGGCACGATAGGCCTCAAAACCCTTTGTCATAATGGCCTTCAACTGCTCGCCATTCTCGCCAACCATGACCGCCGCCGGCGTCACCGAGACAAAACCCGCCGAATACATGTCCGCGACGTCGTTGAGATCGGCGGTGTCGGCGATCGCGTCATTGTAGATTTCCTCATAGGCCTTGAAGAATTTTCGCACATCCGCCTTGGCTACCATTCTCGCCTCCCGGCTCGAAAAAGTGTTGGTCAACGGCACTGCAAATGCGGGCTGGTGTGCATCGTTCCCGTGCGGGGGGGAGACTACCCCAGCCGCCCCAGCACTGGAAAATTCTCCAGCAGCCAATACGACACGGTCTGCACGCCACCAGTCAGAAAAAACACACCGGCGATCACCAGCAGCGCGCCGATGGCCTTTTCGACGCGGCCGAGATGGACGCGGAATTTGCCGAGGAAGCGCATGAAGGCGCCGGAAAACAGCGCTGCGATCAGGAACGGGATGCCCAGCCCGAGCGAATAGGCGGCGAGCAGCAGCGCGCCCTCGCCCACCGTTTCACGGCCGCCGGCCAGCGTCAGGATCGGTCCCAGAACCGGGCCGATGCAGGGCGTCCAGCCAAAGGCGAAAGCCAGCCCCATGACATAGGCCGCGACCGCACTTGCCGGCTTTCCCTGTGACTGGAAGCGCGCCTCGCGTGACAGCAGCGGAATGCGCAGGACGCCGAGGAAATTCAGGCCCATCAGGATGATCAGCACGCCTGCGCCCATGGCCAGCGGCTCCTGCCAGACGCGTAGCAGCCGGCCGATGGTCGAGGCGCCGGCGCCGAGCGCGACAAAGACGGTCGAGAAGCCGAGCACGAAGGCGATCGAAGAATAGATCAGCGCGCCGCGTGCGCCTTCACGCGCTGTCGCACCCGCATTGCCACGGAAATCGTCGACCGAGACGCCGGCCATATAACAGAGATAAGGCGGCACCAGCGGCAGCACGCAAGGCGACAGGAACGAAATCGCCCCAGCCCCGACCGCGCTGACATAGCCGATGTCCAATGCCATTTCCAAGAACTCCAATGTCGTGACGCCGATATAGCGACGCGCAGCCTTGTCCACCAATCACCATTGTGTTGGCAAGATCATCCATTGCCCGACGCACTTGCCAGGAAGAAACGACAGCCCGCAGGCGTTGATGCTGTGAGGCCGCGATTTCCCGCGCGTCTCCAGATATCAGTCAGGAGATTTCCATGAAAACCATAACCGCAGGACTGGCAGCGCTTCTGCTCAGCACCGCCGCATCCTTCGCTGCCGACGCGTGGAAGGAAGCCGAGGTCAATGGCGCCAAGATCTACACCGACGCCAATGGCATGACGCTTTACACCTATGACAAGGACGAGAAGGGCAAGAGCAACTGCTACGACAAATGCGCCACCAACTGGCCGCCGCTGAAAGCCGAAGCCGGCGCCAAGGCGGATGACGAGTGGAGCGTCGTCGACCGCACCGACGGCACCAAGATGTGGGCCTATGACGGCAAGCCGGTCTACACCTTCATAAAGGACAAGAAGCCCGGCGATGTGACCGGCGACGGCGTCGGCGAAGTCTGGCATATCGTCAAGGCCGACTAAGCACGCCAGTCCCGCTGCTGGCTGGACAAGGGCTGGTCGCCGGGCATCTCCATGCCACCCGGCGGCCGGCATCGAACAGCCCGTTATAATGTCGCCCGTCCTGGTTTGGGCAGCATTTCAACGACTCGGCGGAAAAATGAATCGGGTCGTTTCCGCTGACTCAGACCCACCATCTGCCTTTCCCAAATTCTGTGATTTTCTCCATACACTCTAAGAGTGTATTGCTGCGGACCGGCCCGCAATTTGGGCGCTTCCCCTTGACCGGATGCAAAAGCGCGGCCATGTGAGCGACAAATAGAACGAGATTTCGTCGCGCGCAGCGGAATTCTTCTGCCGCACCACAGCTGATATGAGACCTCATGGACGTCGTCGTCGTCGAATCGCCGGCCAAGGCGAAGACAATCAACAAATACCTCGGCAAGAACTACAAGGTTCTGGCCTCGTTCGGCCATATCAGGGACTTGCCGGCCAAGGATGGCTCGGTGCGTCCGGATGAGGATTTCGCCATGTCCTGGGCGGTCGACACCGCCTCTGGCAAGCGCCTCGCCGACATCGCCAAGGCGGTCAAGGACGCCGACGGCCTGATCCTCGCCACCGATCCGGATCGCGAAGGCGAAGCGATTTCCTGGCATGTGCTGGAAGTGCTGAAGCAGAAGCGCGCGCTGAAGGACAAGCCGGTCAGCCGCGTCGTCTTCAACGCCATCACCAAATCGTCGGTGCTGGAAGCGATGGCCAATCCGCGCCAGATCGATGCGCCGCTGGTCGATGCCTATCTCGCCCGCCGGGCGCTGGATTATCTCGTCGGCTTCACGCTGTCGCCGGTGCTGTGGCGCAAACTGCCGGGCGCCCGTTCGGCCGGACGCGTCCAGTCGGTTGCGCTGCGTCTCGTCTGCGACCGCGAATCCGAGATCGAGCGCTTCAGCCGCGAGGAATACTGGCAGATCGCTGCACTGCTGGGCACGCCGCGCAACGAGAATTTCGAAGCGCGGCTGACCGCCTTCGATCGCAAGAAGCTGCAAAAGCTCGACATTTCCAACAAGGCGCAGGCCGACGACATCAAGTCGATGCTCGAAGGCGCAACCTTCAAGGCGGTGTCGGTGGAAGCCAAGCCGACCAAGCGCAATCCCGGCCCACCCTTCACCACCTCGACGCTGCAGCAGGCCGCCTCGTCGGGCCTCGGCTTCTCGGCCAGCCGCACCATGCAGGTGGCGCAACGCCTCTATGAAGGCATGGAGATCGGCGGCGAGACCACCGGTCTGATCACCTATATGCGAACCGACGGCGTACAGATGGCACCCGAGGCGATCGACGCCGCACGCGATGCCATTGCCAAGGAATTCGGTCCAAAATACCTGCCGGAAAAGCCGCGCCAATATACGGCCAAAGCCAAGAACGCCCAGGAAGCGCACGAAGCGATCCGCCCGACGGATTTCATGCGCACCCCGGCATCGGTCAGGCAATATCTCGATTCCGACCAGATGCGGCTCTATGAGCTGATCTGGAAGCGCGCCATCGCCAGCCAGATGCAGCCGGCCGAAATCGAGCGCACCACCGCCGAGATCGAGGCGGTCAATGGATCGCGCACCGCGGAGCTGCGTGCCATCGGTTCGGTCGTTCGGTTCGACGGTTTCATCGCGGCATACACCGACCAGAAGGACGACGATGCGGAAGACGAGGAAAATCGTCGCCTGCCCGAGATCCGTGCCGGCGAGCAGCTTGCCCGCCAGGCGATCAACGCCACCCAGCACACCACCGAGCCGCCGCCGCGTTACTCCGAAGCGTCGCTGATCAAGAAGCTGGAAGAGCTCGGCATCGGCCGGCCTTCTACCTATACGGCGATCCTGAAGACGCTCGAGGACCGCGACTATGTCACCATCGACAAGCGCCGGCTGGTGCCGCAGGCCAAGGGCCGGCTGCTGTCGGCTTTCCTCGAAAGCTTCTTCAAGCGCTATGTCGAGTACGACTTCACCGCGTCCCTCGAGGAAAAGCTCGACGAGATTTCGGACGGCAAGCTCGCCTGGAAGGACGTGCTGCGCGATTTCTGGAAGGATTTTTCCGGCGCCGTCGCCGACATCAAGGAACTGCGCGTCACCGACGTGCTCGATGCGCTCAATGAAGAGCTGGCGCCGCTGGTGTTCCCCGCGCGCGAAGACGGTTCGAATCCACGCATCTGCCCGAAATGCGGCACCGGCAATCTGTCGCTGAAGCTCGGCAAGTTCGGCGCCTTTGTCGGCTGCTCCAACTATCCCGAATGCTCCTACACCCGCCAGCTCGGCGATGCCGCCAACCCCAATGGCGAGAATGGCGGCGGCGAAGACGGCACCAAGGTCATCGGCAAGGACCCCTATACGTCAGAGGAAATCACGCTGCGCAGCGGCCGCTTCGGCCCCTATCTGCAACGCGGCGACGGCAAGGAAGCCAAGCGCTCCAGCCTGCCCAAGGGCTGGACGGCAGAGTCGATCGACCACGAAAAGGCGCTGGCGCTGCTGTCGCTGCCGCGCGATGTCGGCCAGCATCCGGAAACGGCCAAGATGATCTCGGCCGGGCTCGGCCGTTACGGTCCGTTCGTGCTGCATGACGGCACCTATGCCAATCTCGAAAGCATCGAGGACGTGTTCTCGATCGGCCTCAACCGCGCCGTGTCGGTGATCGCCGAGAAGCAGCTGAAGGGCAAGGGTGGCCGCAATGGCGGCACGGCCGCTGCGCTCAAGGAGCTCGGCGACCACCCCGATGGCGGCGGCAAGATCGTCGTGCGCGACGGCAAATACGGGCCTTACGTGAATTTCGGCAAGGTCAATGCTACGCTGCCCAAGGGCAAGGATCCCCAGTCGGTGACGATGGAGGATGCGCTGGCGCTGATTGCCGAGAAGGAAGCCAAGGGCGGCGGCGGCAAAAAGCCGTTCCGCAAGGCGGCCGCGGCCAAAGCTCCGGCAACCAAGAAAGTAGCCGCCAAGAAGCCGGCTGCTAAGAAGCCGGCCGCGAAGAAA
Source organism: Mesorhizobium sp. M7A.F.Ca.CA.001.04.2.1 (assembly GCF_003998485.1). Classification (NCBI taxonomy): domain Bacteria; kingdom Pseudomonadati; phylum Pseudomonadota; class Alphaproteobacteria; order Hyphomicrobiales; family Phyllobacteriaceae; genus Mesorhizobium; species Mesorhizobium sp. M7A.F.Ca.CA.001.04.2.1. The sequence continues at coordinate 9,923 of NZ_RZQT01000129.1, read as the reverse complement.
AAAGGGTAGGACAGCGTGGCGCGCAAGATCACCGGCAGAACCCACGGCGATCCGCGCACCGCCGACACCAGGGCCAAGGTCAAGGACGACTATCGGCCGTCGCGTGACGAAATCCTGCGCTACATTGCCGAAAATCCCGATCGCGCCGGCAAGCGCGACATCGCCAAGGCGTTCGCGCTGCGCGGCGACGACCGCATCTGGCTGAAGGATATTTTGCGCGACCTGCAGGACGAAGGCGTCCTCACCAAGGAGCGCAAGGGGCTGGCCCGCGTCGGTGCCCTGCCCCATGTCACGGTCCTCGATATTTTCGACCGCGATGCCGATGGCGTGCTCTTGGCGCGCCCAACCGAACACACAGCCAATGGGCCGCCGCCCATCGTTTCCATCCGCCTGTCGCGCAGTGGCAGTGGACCGGCGCCCGGCATTGGCGACCGCGTGCTGGCCAAGACCTTTCCGGCCGACGACACGAACGTCGCCCCGGGCGGCCCCGCCTACACCGGGCGGGTGGTGAAGATTTTCGAAAAACGTACCGATGCCGTGCTCGGTATCTTTCGCATCCTGCAGGACGGCACCTTCCGCATCGAACCGGTGGAACGGCGCCAGCCCGAACTGATCGTCGACAAGGAATTCCAGAACGGCGCCAAGAATGGCGACCTGGTCGAGGTCGAGCCGGCGCGAGCCTCCCGTTTCGGCTTGCCGAGAGCCAAGGTGCTCAACGTGCTGGGCTCTCTAACCAGCGAAAAGGCGGTCTCTATGATCGCCATCCATGCGCACGACATTCCGCATATCTTCCCGGCCGACGTCATCGCAGAATCCGAAGCCGTCAAACCGGCGACGCTTGACCATCGCGAGGATTGGCGCGACCTGCCGCTGGTCACCATCGATCCGGCCGACGCCAAGGACCATGACGACGCCGTCTTCGCCACGCCGGATCTCGACGAGAAGAACCCCGGCGGCGTGGTTGCCACCGTGGCGATCGCCGACGTCGCCGCCTATGTGCGCTATGGCACTGCACTCGACCGCGAAGCGCTGAAGCGCGGCAACTCGGTCTATTTCCCGGATCGTGTCGTGCCGATGCTGCCCGAGCGCATCTCCAACGATCTCTGCTCGCTGCGCGAGGGCCAGGACCGGCCGGCATTGGCGGTGCGCATGATCTTTTCGGCCGAGGGCCGCAAGCTCAGGCACACCTTCCATCGCGTCATGATGAAGTCGGCGGCAAAGCTCGCCTACCAACAGGCTCAGGCGGCGATCGACGGTGCGCCGGACGACAAGACAGGCCCGATCCTCGAAACCGTGCTGAAGCCACTGTGGGACGCCTATGCGATCCTGAAGCGCGGCCGCGATGGCCGCCAGCCGCTCGAACTCGATCTGCCGGAGCGCAAGATCGTACTCAAGCCGGACGGCACCGTCGACCGCGTCATCGTGCCGGAGCGGCTCGATGCCCACAAGCTCATCGAAGAATTCATGATCCAGGCCAATGTCGCCGCGGCCGAGACGCTGGAGGCGAAGAAGCAGGAGCTGGTCTATCGCGTCCACGACGCGCCGTCGCTCGCCAAGCAGGAATCGCTGCGCGAGTTCCTGCAGACATTGGGCCTGTCACTGGCGCGCGGCGCGCAGATGCAGCCAAGCCAGTTCAACGGCATTTTGGAGCGCGTGCGTGGCGCCGACAATGAAGGCCTTGTCAACGAAGTGGTGCTGCGCTCGCAGAGCCAGGCCGAATACTCGCCAAAGAACATCGGCCATTTCGGTCTCAACCTCCGCCGCTACGCCCATTTCACCTCGCCGATCCGCCGCTATGCCGATTTGATCGTGCATCGCGGACTTATTGCCGCACCCGGACTGGGTCCGGGTGGGCTGACGCAGGACGAAGCGGCACGGCTCGAAGATGTCGCGGTGCTGATCTCCGGCACGGAACGCCGCGCAATGGCGGCCGAGCGGGACACGGTCGACCGTCTGATCGCCGCCTATCTCGCCGAACGCGTCGATGACCGCTTCGATGCCCGCATCTCCGGCGTCACCAAATCAGGACTATTTGTCCAATTGCCGCAGTACGGCGCGGATGGTTTCATCCCGGTGTCAACTCTGGGCGGCGATTACTATATATACGATGAAACGGCTCGCTCCCTGTTCGGAGAACGCTCTGGCAAAGGCTACCAACTCGCGGACCGCGTCGAGGTCCGGCTTATCGAGGTGGCGCCGATGGCCGGCGCAATGCGCTTCGAGATGTTGACCGACCCAAAGCCTCTGCCGGGCTCCAAGAGGTCGTTTCACAAGGCCAAGGGCCGCGCCCGCGCGTCGCAATCGCGACCGGGTTCGCGCGGCAGGAGACGATGATGACAACAGCCATGGAAGAACAGGTTTTCGGCGGAGAACATCACTCGGGCCGGGCCGCACGCCCGCTGTGGACGGCGATGAAGCGCGGCCTGCTCGGCCGCTGCCCGCATTGCGGCGAAGGCAAGCTGTTTCGCGCTTTTACCAAGACCGTCGACACATGCGGCGTCTGCGGCGAGGAATTGCATCACCACCGGGCCGACGACCTGCCGGCCTACCTCGTCATCGTCATCGTCGGCCACATCGTGCTGGGCGCCTTCATGGGCGTTGAGGCGACGTCGACTTTGTCCATATGGCAGCACATCGCCATCTGGGTGCCGCTGACCATCCTTTTGTCGGTTGCGCTGCTGCAGCCGGTCAAGGGTGCCGTCATCGGACTGCAATGGGCCTTCTATATGCACGGCTTCGGCGGGGAGCACGACGTGATCGAGCCGCATCCCGGAGCCTAGGCCGCAGCCAAGAATGCTGCCTGGCGCAACATACCGACCGTGAAAGGCCACTTTCGCTTGCCAGAAGTTTCCGCTAGGTCCTGCGCATGGACGGTATGACCAAGGCGGAAGTCGACAGGATCGAGCGGAGCATGACAGCTCATAGCGGCCGGCCAATTCGCCCGCGCGACGCGGCAACCCTCATCCTGCTCGACCGCAAGGACGACGACGTACTGGTTCTGATGGGTCGCCGCCATGCCGGCCACGCCTTCATGCCGGGCAAGTTCGTCTTTCCCGGCGGCCGCACCGATCCGGCCGATAGCCGCATACCGGTCGTCGCCGCCCTGCACCCGAAGCAGGAAGCCAAGCTGATCGCCGGGCCGGGGCGCACAAGCGCCGCACGAGCCCGCGCCATCGCCCTGTCGGCCATCCGAGAGACCTATGAGGAAGCCGGGCTGCTGATCGGCCGCAAGGGTGCTTTCGCAACCCCCAGATCCGACTGGCAAGGCTTTGCCGAACACGGCGTGCAACCCTCTCTCGACATGCTGCGCTTCGTCGCGCGCGCCATCACGCCGCCCAACCGGGTGCGCCGCTTCGACACCCGCTTCTTCAGCGCCTGGCGTGACGACGTCGCGGTCGAACTGCCCGGTGGCGGTCCGACCAACGAACTGGAAGAGCTGGTCTGGCTGCCGCTTGCCAAGGCCAGGGAAGCCGACATACCCGACATCACCCGAATGATCCTGGACGAGCTGGAAAAGCGCCTCGCCCATGATCCACTGTTGCGTCCAGGCGGTCCCGTGCCCTTCTACCGGCTTGTCCGCAGCCGCTTCATCCGCGAACTTCTCTAGAGCAATTCCAAGAAAAGTGTGACGCGGTTTTCCGTCCGAATTGCGTAAGATCAAACAGACAGAGTATTCAGCATCCATGACGGTCGATACCCAACCAAAGGGCGACGAGCGCGTACACTGGCTGCCGATGGTGGCGGCGATCTCGTCGATCAGCGTCGTCGGCATCGCCATCGGCCTCGGCATGCCGCTGCTCAGCGTCATCCTTGAAACACGCGGCCACTCGGCTTCGATGATCGGCCTCAACACCGCCGTCGCCGGCCTCGCCTCGATCGCCGGTGCGCCGCTGGCGACCCCGCTCGCCATGCGCTTCGGCGTTGCCTGGACCATGATCGCCATGATCGCCGCCGGCGCGCTGGCCTTTGTCGGCTTCCATTTCGCACCCGATTTCTGGATGTGGTTTCCACTGCGCATCGTGCTGCACATTGCGCTGACGGTGCTGTTCATCCTGTCTGAATTCTGGATCAGCACCTCGGCGCCGCCGCACCGGCGCGGCCTTGTCCTTGGCATTTACGCCACTGTCCTGTCGCTCGGCTTTGCCGCCGGACCGTGGCTGTTCGCTCATCTCGGCAGTTCCGGCTTCAGGCCGTTCGGCGTCATCATCGCGTTGGTGACGCTGGCGGCCATACCCGTGCTGGCAGCACGCAACGAGAGCCCGTCGATCGCCTCGGATGGCGAAACCAGCAATTTCCTGCGCTACATCTGGCTGGTGCCGTCGGCGACCGCTGCCGTGCTGGTGTTCGGCGCGGTGGAAACCGGCGGCTTTGCGCTGTTCCCGATCTATGGCAGCCGAATCGGCTATTCCGAGGCCGATGCGGCTCTTCTGCTGACCATGATCGGCCTCGGCAATGTGTTGTTGCAGATCCCGATCGGCATGATCAGCGACCGCGTCAGCGATCGCCGCTACCTGCTGATTGCCTGCGCGACGGTCGGTCTTATCGGCACCGTGTTCATGCCCTTCTTCGCCCAGAATTGGCATTTGATGGCCGCGCTTCTGTTCGTCTGGGGCGGCGTCGTCGCTGCCATGTACACGATCGGCCTTGCCCATCTCGGCTCGCAGCTTTCCGGCCATGAACTGGCGTCGGCCAATGCCGCCTTCGTGCTGTGCTACGGCGTCGGCATGGTGCTCGGGCCGCAGGCGATCGGCATCGGCATGGATGCGTTCGGCCCGTCCGGCTTCGGCTGGTCGCTCGGCCTGTTCTTCGCCGCCTATATCGCTTTGGTCGCCGTCAGGTTGGTTCGCAAGATCCTGCTGTAGCGCGACTGCGGCCTGCCATGCATTTGGCACGGCACGGTGACAGGCTGCTGACAGAACCGTGTCAGGAGCACAGGGCTAAAAAGGTGTCCCAAAACACTTGAGGACACTTCCATGATCGACAGCGGCTTTGAAACCACATCGCTACGAATGACACTGCTTCTGCTCGTGACCTTCCAGGCTCCGGCCGCCGACGTCGACCGCATCATGGATGCCGTGGTGGCGATCGCGCCGCTGGCCATGGGCAAATATGACCGCAATGCCTATCAGTCGGCGCACGGCATCGAACGCTACAGGCCGCTTGACGGTGCGGCCGCCGGCGCCGAAACCGAATTGCGGCGGCGCCCCGGCACGGTCGAGGTTTCCTTCGAACTGCCGGACGACCAGGCGCTGGCCGCCCGCGTCGTCGAGGCGATTTTCCAGGCGCACTCCTACCAGGAACCGGTGATCCGCATTCAGCCGATTCTCGCCAGCCGTTCCAAGGGGCTGGACGACCGCGCCAATCCGAATCGCTGGTGGAACACGACCGGAGACTGGAAGAAGGTTGCGGCATCGGCTACGGAAACCGCATGATTTCCGCTCCCGAGCCGGCTCTGGTGGGTCGCACAAGGCCTACCGGGCTTGACTTTCCGGGCGCGTTCTTTATGTGTCGCGCCAAGTTTCCCGCGTCCGGGTGTTTCCCCGTGCTCCAGCGGCCAAAACCCCACGAACAAACGGACTGATATCATGGCCAAAGCCGCAAACATCAAGATCAAGCTTCTGTCGACCGCCGACACCGGTTTCTTCTACGTGACCAGCAAGAACAGCCGCACCAAGACCGACAAGCTGTCGTTCCGCAAGTACGACCCGGTCGCCAAGAAGCACGTCGAGTTCAAGGAAACCAAGATCAAGTAATCCGGGTTTCCCGCCGCAATGCCGAAACGCCGCCCAATGGGCGGCGTTTTTCGTTTGTAACAGTTGATTTCGTTGCATCCGAGCAGAGACTCCAGCCAAAGGATTGACCCTTAGCCATGGTTGCGGCACCCTTGGCCGTGGGTTGGGTGTCACGAATAAGGCGCCTATGGATGTCGAAGAAGTTGAAAGCTGCAATCATTGCAGCCCTTGTCGCTCTGGCTGCTGGCTTTGCCGTCAGCAACGGGCTGATAAGCCAGCAGACGGCCGATGAGATCAAGGCCAGGACTGACCAGGTTCTGACTGAGGAAGAGGCCGCACCGCCTGCACCTCAGCCTGACAGCCCCGCCACGCCTTCCACGGAACCCGCACCGCAGGCTCCGACACCTCCCGCCGCGGCACCCCCGCAAGGATCACAACAGGGTCAATGAAGAAGCCTCGCCAGGATGGGCTCCTCTCGTGCGATCGCGCCATCTGAGTGTATCGTTTTAATACAATCGCCAATTGGTAGACTTGCACCACGGATAGGTAGTTAGTTTCAGCGTCAGGCAAAAAGGGGGGAAATGCCTCGCACTGGGAGAAAACGATGTCCGTACAAAAAGGCGACTTTCGAACCAACAGAGCCGACTACGTGATTGCCGCGATGCATGGCGGAGTGACCGCCGAAGACAGCGTTCGAGACGAGAACCTGGCAAGGAGAAAGAAGTCCCTGTGGCTGAAGGAGCGGCGATCGGCCAAATCGGCTGAAAACCCGTTGGACAGCTCGCCGCTGTCCAAAAGAAGCCCCCGCGGTTAGCGGTCTACAATCGCCTTCCGCGATCACACCATATCCGCACACAACCCACTCGCCCATATTGCAGGTGCCACCGTCGGTGTTGACTAACTCCGACGGTGGCCTAGTTCGCGGCGAAATGACCTCCGTTCTTTTGAGAAGACGGCGGGACTAAGGTCTTGCGCCCTAGACGCAAAGGTCCGAGCGATCCTGTTAGGTTCGGGAAATGTCTCTTGGACGTTCCGCTATTTTATCCAATTGAAATGTAGCGTTACCGTGTTTGTCCCGCCCGATAGCGGCGCCTGATCCGGCTGCCCGCATCCGACCCGGCTGCGTCCCCTCAGCCGATGCGCTCGCCGCTTTTCGCATCGAACAGATGCAGCTGGTCCGGTTCGGCCGCCAACCGCACCACGTCGCCGGACTTGACGCCGGCACGGCCCATGGCAAAGACGCACAGCTGCTGGCTGGCTAGCTTGACGTAGAACTGCGTCGAAAGGCCGAGCGGCTCGACCACACCCACCTCGCCCTTCAACGCACCCTCGTCCGCCAGCTTGATATGCTCGGGCCGCAAACCGACGGTGATGGCGTCACCGTGGGTCAGTGGCAGGCCTTCCGGCAGCCGCAGCGCCTGGCCGTCGGCCAGTACGGCCTCCAACGTAGCGCCCTTACGAACCGTCGCCGGCAGAAAATTCATGCCGGGTGAACCAATGAAACCCGCAACGAACATGTTGGCCGGCCGGTCGTAGAGATCGAGCGGCGCGCCGACCTGCTGGATCAGCCCGTCATGCATGACGACGATCCGGTCGGCCATGGTCATCGCCTCGATCTGGTCGTGCGTGACATAGACCGATGTCGTCTTCAGTTGCTGGTGCAGCGCCTTGATCTCGGCGCGCATATGGACGCGCAGCTTGGCGTCGAGGTTCGACAGCGGCTCGTCGAACAGGAAGACCTTGGGGTCGCGCACGATCGCCCGGCCCATGGCGACGCGCTGGCGCTGGCCGCCGGACAATTGCCGCGGCAGGCGCTGCAGGAAGGTGTCGAGCCCGAGCCGCTTGGCGGCGCCGTCCACCCTGGCGTCGATCGTCGCCTTCTCCGCCTTCTTCAGGAGCAGGCTGAAGCCCATGTTCTTCGACACGTCCATATGCGGATAGAGCGCATAGGACTGGAACACCATTGCGATGTCGCGGTCCTTGGGTGCTACGTCATTGACCAGCCGCTCGCCAATGCGGATCTCGCCGCCGGAAGCCTCCTCCAACCCGGCGATCATGCGCAAAAGCGTGGACTTGCCGCAGCCTGACGGGCCGACCAGGACGACGAACTCGCCATCGGCGATTTCAAGGTCGACCGCGTGCAGGACGCGGACGGCGCCATAGTCCTTGCGGACCTTCTCGAGCGTAACAGAGGCCATCGATCTATCCTTTGACGGCGCCGGCGGTCAGGCCGGTGACGAGATAGCGTTGCAGGAAGGCGAAGAAGATGCAGACCGGGATCAACGCCAGGATCGATGCCGCCATCATCTGTCCCCAATCGACGGCGAACTTGCCGATGAAGGTGAGCAAGCCGACGGCGAAGGTCTTCTGGTCGTCGCTGGAAATCAGCATTAGCGCGAACAGAAGCTCGCTCCAGGCGGCGGTGAAGACGAAACCGAGCGTCGCGCCCATGCCCGGCAGCGTCAGCGGCACGATCACCTTGCGCATCGCCTGTGCACGCGTGCAGCCGTCGATCATCGCCGCTTCCTCCAGATCCTTGGGAATGCCGTCGAAGAAGGACTGCATGAGGAAGGTGGCAAAAGCCGTGTTGAAGGCGGTGTAGATGATGATCAGCCCGGTCAGGCTGTTGATCAGTCCGATCTGACCCATCACGCGGTAGATCGGCGGAATGACCATCACCAGCGGAAAGGTCTGGGTCAAAAGCAACATCAGCGCCAGTGCTGCCTTGCCGCGAAAGGTGAAGCGCGACATGGCATAACCGGCAAGCGTGGCGATGATTGTCACCAGTGCCGCCGTCGATACCGAGACGATGACGCTGTTGAGGAAATAGCGGGGGAAATCGGTGGCCTCGAGCACGGTGACGAAGTTCTGCAGCGTCATGTGCGACGGCCAGAAGGTGATGCCTTCGGAATAAAGCAGCCGCTCCGGCGTGACCGAGATCTTCAGCGTCCAGTAGATCGGGAACAAGGCAAAGAGCACGTAAGCCGCGATTGCCGCGTAGAGGCCGATGCCGCCGAAGAAGCGCTGCGAGGCTGTGCGTCCTGCGATCATCAGACGTGCCTCACCAGGGTGCGGCGGATACCGATCAGCGCAATCGCATAGGCAATGAGCAGGACCAATAGCAGCACGGCCACCGCCGAGGCATAGCCCTTGTCCAGCGATTTGAAGGCGCTGACATAGATGTAGACCGGCACCGTGTTGGTCGAGCCGGCCGGTCCGCCTTCGGTCATGACGAAGATCAGGTCGGCGAAGGTGGCGATCCAGATGGTGCGCAACATCACGGTGATGGCGATGGTCGGCGCCAGAAACGGCAGCGTCACCTTGGTGAAGCGCTGCCAGGGCGAAGCGCCGTCGATCGCCGCCGCCTCATGCAGTTCCGACGGGATCGACTTCAGCGCCGCCAGGAGCGTGATGGCGAAGAACGGAATGCCGAACCAGATATTGGCGACGATCGGCCCCCACATGGCGGTTGACGGATCGGACAGCACATTGGTCGGCTCGGCCTTCAGCCCCAATGCAAACAGCCAGTGCGGCAGCGGGCCGATGATCGGATTGAACAGCCAGGCCCAAGTCAGGCCCGACAGGAAGGACGGCACCGCCCAGGGCAGGAACACCAGGGCTTGTACAGCCTTGCGGCCGCGAAACGGCTTGTCGAGCAGAAGCGCCAGGCCAAGGCCGAGGAAGAACTGGAAAAAAAGGCTGGCGACCGTCCACCACAACGTGTTGACCAGCGCCTGGCCCAGCACCTGATCCGACAGCATCGCCTGATACTGGCCGAGCCCGACATATTCGGACTTGAACGCCGAGAACTTGCGGAAGGAGTAGCTGATGCCGATGACCAGCGGCACCAGAAGCACCACGACCAGCAGGATGATCGCCGGGCTGAGATAGAGCCATGGCTCGATAGCGGCATGGGATAGCCGCTTGCGACGCGGCTTGCCGACGGATCGTATTTCGGACACGGCGTAGGTCATTGGCTCGGGGGCGCTCCTGGAACGGCGTCGGGGCTGATGACAAGCGTCCTTCTCCCCGTTTCACGCGGAGAAGATGCCGGTCCACCCTCCGCAGCTGCTGCGGAAGACGGGCAGGCAGATGAGGGGCAGCGCGAACCTATCGAGGCATAGCGCCGCCCCTCATCCGTCACTTCGTGACACCCTCTCCCCCCCAACGGGGGGAAGGGGAGAAAAAATA
>NZ_RZQT01000128.1:0-17854 GCF_003998485.1 Mesorhizobium sp. M7A.F.Ca.CA.001.04.2.1 | reverse complement strand
GTCGAGCGTCAGCGCGTCGGCCGAGAAGGCGGGACGGCTCGGGGCGAGGGAGAGGTTCATTCTGCAGTCCCCAACGTTTCGGCCGCCAGCCTTCGGCTGACCTTTCCGGTATCGGTCTTCGGCAACTCGCGGCGGAACTCGATGAGCTTCGGCACCATGAAATCCTCGAGATGAACGGCGCAGTAGCGAATGATGTCCCGCTCGCTCAGGGTCTCGTCCGAGAGAACGACGAGGGCGGCAATGGCGTGGCCGAGCACCGGATCCGGCACGCCGGTCACCACGGCTTCCACGATGCCTGGATGGGCGTGCAGCACAGTTTCGACTTCCTTGGGGGCGACCTTTTCGCCGCGCGTCTTGATGATGTCGTCCTTGCGGCCAACGAAATAAAGGAAGCCGTCCTCGTCCGTCCGGAACAGGTCACCGGTGTGGAGCCGCTTTTCCCAGGGATGCGGCCCGGGACGCAGCATCTGCTCCGTGGCCACGTCGTTGCGCCAATAGCCCTGCATGACATGCGGGCCGCGGATGACCAACTCGCCCGCCACGCCCGGTGGCACGCGGTTGCCCTCATCGTCGACGACGATCGCTTCCGTGTTGGGAATAGCGATGCCGACGGAACCCGGCCGGCGGTCCAGCTCCTCCGGGGGCAGGTAGGTGCAGCGCTTGCATTCCGTCAGACCGTACATGGAAAAGAGCCGTACGCCGGGGAACAGCTCGCGCAGCCGGGCGATATGCACCGGCGGCAGGGCGGCGGCGGTGTTCGAGATATAGCGAAGGCTCGGCAGGAAACCCGGCGCCAAATCGCGCATCTGCAGGATCAGCGCCGCCATCGTCGGCACCAGCGGGAAACCGGTGACCTTCTCGGCGCGGATGCGCTCGAAAATGGCCTGCGGAAAGGCGAATGATTTTTCGAGGACGAGGGTCGCGCCGAGCTTCGTCGCCATCAGCAGTTGATAGAGGCCGTAGTCGAAAGCCAGGGGCAGGACATTGATGATGATGTCGTCACGGGTGTTGCGCAGATAGGTCGTGATGGATTCGGCCGCGGCATCGATATTGCGATGCGTCATCATCACGCCCTTGGGGCGGCCGGTGGAGCCCGAGGTGTAGATCAGCATGGCGAGGTCGATGTCGATCCCGCCATGGCGAATGGGCACGGGCGCGACCTTGAGACAATCCTCGAAGGAGGCAGCGCCATCCGGCGTATGGCTGGATGGCGCTTGCGTCGACGCGACGAAGAACGGCCGGTCCGACAGCGCACGCGCCTGGATCACGACAGGCATCAGCTTGGCCTGAGTCAGGATCGCCGCAGCCTCGCAATCGTCGATGACATAAGCGAGCTTGTCGGCCTTGGTGGAGGCGTTGATCGGGCTGAAGGTCGCGCCCGCCTTGAGAACCGCGAAGATCGAGACGGCGGCTTCCCAGCAATTGTCCATGAAGACGAGAACGCGGTCGCCGCGCTGCACGCCATTCTCGGCGAGAGCGGTCGCAAGCCGGTTCGACAGATCGTCGAGCTCGTCATAGCGCAACCGCTCCCGGTCGGTGACAAGCGCCGTCTTCGCGCCATGCGCGGCCGCGTTCGTGATGAGGAATTGCTCGACCCGCATGAGCTCGGGCCTTCCGCTGCCAGCCGTCACGCCGCGACGAGCGATGCGGTCTTCGCTGTGATGAAGGCCGTGATGCGCGCCAGTGAATCGAGGTTGGCCGGCACGATATCGGCGTCCGCAACTGTGATTCCGCAATGGTCCTCGATAAAGGCCACCAGTTCCAGAACGCCGGTCGAATCGATGATGCCGTTCTCGATCAGCGAGTCCGTATCGGCGAGGGCGTGGGTGGTGTCGCCGAACAGGAAGTTCTCGATGACAAAGGCCTTCACTGCGTCTTGGATCGTATCGGTCATGTCGTTCGCTTTCCTTGGTGGTGTCAGGCGGCCTTTGCGTTGCAAATGCCTGTGCCGGTGAAAGTCGTCAGCCACAGCTGCGTCGACAGGATGCCGACAAAGGCCGCGTTGTCGCGAAAGCCGGAGGCCGGCTGGCGGCTGCATTTCTCATGTAGTTTTGCCACTGCCTTCGGATTGAAGAGCCCGCCGGCGCTGACTGCGGCGTCGCCCAGGGCCGACTGGACATAGTCCCTCGTGCCCGGCCCAACGAAGGACTGGCTATCCGGTGCGCGATAGGGCTGCTTGGTCCGCCGGCCGATGGCGGCCGGCAGCAGGTCTTTGGTCGCCTCCCGCAGAATATGCTTCTCCACGAGCCCCTTCAGCTTCATCTCGGGAGGAAGGCCGGCGGCAAACTCGACCAGATGATGGTCGAGGAAGGGAAAGCGGCCCTCGATGCCGTGGGCCATCGCCATGCGGTCGCCCTGGCTGGACAGGATATAGCCAGGGAGAAGGAAGCGGGCTTCCAGATATTGCGCCTGATGCAAGGGATGCCAGCGGGCGAACGCCTCGGGCAGCCGCGCGGCGAGCTCCTCGGCGGCGTCATATCCGGACAATGTGGCACGCAGATCGCCCGAGTAGAACAGCTTCGTCGCCGCCGTGCCGTCGAACCTCGGCCGATGGGAGAACAGCGGATCGTCAAGCGTCGCGCCGCTAGCCCCGAAGAAGGAGAACAGGTACTCGGCCGATTGCTGCCTTAGGCCCGGAAGATAGGGGTAGAGCTTGCGGAACAGATGCGGCCGGATGCGGGAGCCGGGCTGTCTCCCGCAAAAGCGCCGAACCCTGGCCTCCTTGAAAATATCGTAGCCGGCAAAGACTTCGTCGGCGCCTTCGCCCGTCAGCACCACTTTAAAACCGGCCTCGCGCACGAGGCTCGAGAGCTTGTAGAGCGGGGCAGGGGCAGTGCGCAGGATCGGCCGCTCCGTGAAACGGATTACGTCGGGGAAGACGGCGGCGATATCGCCTTCCCCGCAGGCGACGGCGCTGTGATGCGTGCCGAGCGCGCGGGCCATCTCGAGCTGGAAGGGGCTCTCGTCATGTTCGGCGCTATCGAAGGTGACGGAGAAGGTCCTGAAACCACCCGGCGCCATGCCCGCCGCCAGCGCCGATGTGATGGAGGAATCGAGGCCGCCCGAGAGATAGGCGCCGACTGGCACATCGGCGCGCATGCGGATGCGGGTCGCCTCCGTAAGGAGGGCGCGCAGTTCCTCGGCCGCGGCACGCTCGTCCCCGTGCCGGGGCGGCGCGTCCCGGTCGGGATACTCCAGACTCCAGTAGGGCCGGGTCGAGACGCTGCCCTCTTGCACGATCATCAGGCTTGCGGGTTCGATCTCGTAGATGTTGCGGAAGGGCGTGCGCGGCGCGATCGGGGCCCAGAGCGTGAAGATCTGGTCGAGTGCGACCGGATCAATCTCGGCCGCGACGCCCGGGGCCTGGAGGAGCGCCTTGACCTCCGAGGCGAAGTAAAGCCGTTCGCCCTGCCTTGTATAGAAGAGCGGCCGGACCCCCATGCGGTCGCGCGTCAGAACCATGCGGCGGCGGCGGCCGTCCCAGAGCGCAAAGGCGAAATCGCCATTGAGCGCGGAGACGCAATCCTCCCCCATCTCGTCATAGAGATGCAGGATCACTTCGGTGTCGCTGGTTGTCCGGAAATGGCGGCCTTTCGCGCGAAGCTGCTCGCGCAGTTCCACATAGTTGAAGATCTCGCCGTTGAAGGCGATCGTCAGATCGCCCGTCGCATCGGACATCGGCTGCTGGCCGTCCCCGAGACCGACGATGGACAGCCGCGCATGGCCGAGGCCGGCCGCCTTTGTGGTGAAGAACCCCTGCTCATCGGGGCCGCGATGCGCAATGGCAGCCGTCATCCTTTCAAGGAGCGCCCTCCCATCCCGGACAGTGCCGAAATAGCCGCTAAAACCGCACATGCCGAGATATTTCCAAGTCCACCAGCGCGGCCCGGACTATAGCCGCCAAGATATCGGTAGGTGTTAAATATTTGGGACTATTCATGAGAATGGTAAATTTTGAGCGGCCGCCGACGGCTGATTCCTTGCGTGAGCATTGGATCTGCCGCGAGATGAGGGCAATGAAGCTTTTGGCGTCGTGTTCGCATGATGTTCACGGGGTCTGAGGGGCAGGCCCTCATCGCCTTCTGTCGAGGGCTAGGTCTGGGACTTCTCAAGGTCTGTCGTTGTCGGGGAAAGTGGTCCGCGCGGCAGAATGAAATCTACGACGGTGCCATTGCCGGAATTGAGGCAGGCGTGGCCGCATGCCGCCTTGGCGTAACGGCAAGCGATCTGTACAAGGCAGTCCTCGATGTTCTTGACGGCCGCGGAATTTTTTGCGGCTACCCAATCTATGGCCATTCCTTCGGACTGGGCTGGGGCGGACCATGGTTAGTGCCAGATAACAGCTTCAAGGTTGGAGCCGGGATGGCCATCGCCGTCGAGTGCATGGCGGGCCGCGAAGACGTCGGCTATGTCAAGTTCGAGCACAATTGTCCATCCTGATCGCACCGAGCTCATTTCCACCTGTCCGGCGAGGCTCTGAAGACTTGCCCTCAAACGCATGCCCAAAACACAGCTGGTATTGGTAGCAATCCGAGCGGACCAGGCGAGGCTGCCTCACTGCCGGGTAGCGAGAGAACCCACTTGGTGAACTCACGCGTGCGCCTGACATTCCGGGCACCGTGGACACGCGTCAAGCCGAGAGGATACTGCGCGAGCGATATCGAGTCCATGTCAAGTACCGCAATGTAGAGAACGTCGCGACTGCGCGTTTCTTTCCAGTTTTACATGCACGAGGACGAACCAGATATTGTTGCCGAAGGTCGAAACCAGCCGTCGCTGACACTCATGGGAGTATGGCGGTCCCGAACAGGATGCCGTGACGCCCGACCGTGGTGATCGGGTCCGGCAGCTTCCACATGGCGGGTCTTTCTTCTCGATGCGAGCGACCTGGCGCCAGGCACAATCCCATTGTCCTTCCTCACCCTCGCAGCGGTTGCCGGCTGGCGGCAGCAATGCGCCTGATCTCGGAGTTCGGCAAACTTTACCTTCGCCCGAAAGCGGACGGTCTGCCAAAGGTAACATGACTGCGTTGCTGGACGACGGGCCTGATCCAGCAATGACCCCGTATGTCAGGTTCCAACAGTATGGGAGGTTGTCCTGTCGATTATCATTGCCGTCGTCCTTCTTACTGCTCACATGCACGCAACTGCGGCGATGAGTTGTCGGACCGGCTGGATCCTATAAAAAGCCGGCCTTTCTGAAGCCGGAGAGGAAGTGTTCGAAGGAAGATGGGTCTGCGAAGGGAAGGTGGGCAAGGTAGCCAAGCGAGAGGTCCGGTTGCAGCCTCAGTGTGGCTTCGACTGCGACATGCGCCTTTTCCATCTCGCCTAGATGGGCGTAGGCCGCCGCGAGAAAGGCATGGATGAAGAACTGGTCGCCGGCCTTCCGATAAGCGTCGATGGCGTCGGCGTATCGGCCGAGCAGGAAGAGCGCGCTTCCCTTCACCTCCCAGAACCAGACCGGGGGCAACGGGTCGAGCAGTATGGCCCTTTCGAGGACCGCCAAGGACTGCTGAGGCTGGCCGCCGTAGTTGAGCCAGCTTGCATAGTCTCCGGCAATGTTGACGTCGTGCGGATTGAGCGTACGGGCCTGCTGGAAATGCAGTCCGGCATCCCCATGCTGGCGCATATGTACAAGCACGAGACCCATGCTCTGGTTGCAGATGCCGTCATTCCGGTCGAGCAGGAGCGCTGTGCGCGCAGACCGCAAGGCACTTTGCAGCGTACGAGGATCGCGGTCGTACCAGAATCGCGCAACCAGGCACTGCGCTAGATAGGCATGACCTTGAGCAAAAGTCGGATCGAGTTCGGCGCTCCGGGTAAACATGGATTCGCCCTTGTCCATTTCATACTGATGGTAGTGCGCGCGACCCTGCAAGTAGTAGTCGTAGGCGGCCCAATCGGCCGGCGGCGTTCGCCGCGAGCGGCTAGTCGCATCTGCCTCGGCGGCGCCTTGGACGGTTGAAGCCACGAGGGCCGCCACCTCCTCCTGAACCGAAAAGATGTCCTCAAGCGCCCTGTCGTAGCGTTGAGCCCACAAATGGAAGCCGCTGGCGCCGTCGATCAGCTGCGCCGTGATCCGGATACGGCTCCCGAGCCGTCGCACGCTGCCCTCGACGAGGTAGCGCGCGCCGAGTTGCCGGTGGACTTCCGCGGCCTCCGGCGCTGGCCCACGAAACTGAAAAGATGAATTACGCGCGATCACCACGAGCGACCGGTAACGCGCCAGTTCAGTGATGATATCTTCGGTGATGCCGTCGCTCAGATAATGCTGGTCCTGATCGCCGCTCAAATTGGCGAAGGGCAGCACGGCAATGGTGGGTTTGCCGGACGGCGCGATTGGTCGCTGCACTGAACCTTCCGCGCGCTCGACAGGCGCGGTGAAGCGGTAGCCGACGCGAGGCACGGTGGCGATCCAGTCGCCACCTTGGTCGGTGGGGCCGAGCGCCTTCCTCAGCGTCGCAATCTGGACGGTGAGATTGCTTTCCTCGACCGCTAGGCCCGGCCAGGCAGCTTCCATCAGCTCGGCCTTGGTCAGGATGTCGCCGGGCCGGGCCGCAAGCGTGGCGAGCAGCGTGATGCCGCGATGCCCGATGGAGATCGGTATTTCATGTCGCAGGAGCGTCCCCTTCTCAGGGTCGAGCACGAACGGACCAAAGGTGAGGTGAACCCGTTGCATCCCGCCATATTAAACGTTTCGGAATTTTTCGGAACAGTTTCGGCCGCGCTTTAGTACGCAGGTCCGCTCATCCGCCAAAGTAGCGTTATCGATTTTAGCAGCACCAAGAAAGGACGAGCCAAATGAGCACGCAGCTTTCTCTTACCTCAAGACTCTACCAGTCTCTCTGGAGCGAACAGCCGACGTGGACGACTGAACCGGTATCGGTCTGGGCGAGACTCTTCGCCCTGCGCGGCCTGGTCGCGGTCTGGCGCGAGCGCAAGTACTATCGCGAGGAACTGAAGCGACTGGCGGAAGATGGGCCTCAGCGGATCGACGACGTCGGTCTCACCCTGGCTGCCGTCGAGGCGGAACTTCAAAAGCCGTTCTGGAAGGCGTGATTTGCATCCATAGCTGTGAACGATTGTCTGCACAGGGCCAGCAAACTCCGCAAGTACTGTCTCATCGCCGCCGCAAAGACACGACCGGTATGTTCTATCAGTAGCCGATCAAGGACCTGCCTGTAGGCCGTGGTAGGTGCAGCAATGCTCCGCTCATCCTGGCCTGCCGGCCGGACCTCGGCGGCCAATTCTGCCGCCAGAATTGTAATCATTCTTGGTCCGGCATTTGAGGGAAGGACCAACCTGTAACCGCGCGTCGGCACTGTCTGCACGACGGCCTGGCGACTGTCGTGAGCGCCGCACGGATCTCGTGAATGCATTGGACCAGGCTGTCATCGGTGACGGCTAGCCCGTTCCAGACCGCCGTCATCAACTCGTCCTTGGTGATGACGCGATCAGCGTTCTCCAGAAGGTGGCGAAATACCGCGAAGGTCTGGTGGCGAACTGCGATTGTCCTGTTGAATTGGTCGCGCAAGGTCTCCCTACTCACGTCGGCGGTTACGCCGTTGAGTACGAACGTTGTAGGCGGCGAGCTATTCAAGCCGGTTCCCCTCAAGCACGAAGCCGCAGTCCAATACTAGCACGGTTTCGCGCTGCGAAGACTGATCATCATCCAGCGCGTGCGGGGAGCTCGGATTTCGGCGAATGATCGTAAGCCGTTCGTGACTTGGCAAATGCCCAGGCGAGAGTCGCTACCGTACGCCGACTTGAATTGTGCGTTAGTGCATTGGCAGGATGTTCTGGTTGAGGCGGAACAGATTGTCCGGATCGTATCTGTGCTTGATCTTGGCGAGCCTCCCATAGGCTTCGGCTCCCAAGGCGTCGCGTACGAGGTCCGCTCCTTCGCCATGGCCGGGGAAGTTCAGATAGAGGCGCCCGGTCGAGTAGCGCTGCACGTCCTGCCAGAAGCTGCGAACCCAGCTGATGTTCGCGTCGTCCTCATCAGCGCCTGGCCAGATGGCATCGAGGCTGAGCATGAAGGGCATGGACCGGTCACCGAAGGCAGTGGCATCGGCTGCAACGCGCTGGACGAAACCGCCGAACTTCCAGATCGAGGCGAAGGTCATTTCGGAGGGCCGCTTCGCCATCCGCGCGGTGATCTCCCCGATGACCTCGTCGTCGAGGCGCGAGAGGTAGGTGGATTTCCAGTAGCAACGGTCGCGGCCTTTCGGGAACAGGCCGTCATAGAGCGACTGGATGGTGCGATACGGCATGCGGCCGCTGAAATCGACAAGCGGTGCTCCAAAACTGCGTAAGGGCGCCACGACCCGCTCGCCCTCGTCGGCCAGTCCGTCATAGACATGCGCAAGCGCCAGGACGCGCCGGCCCCTTGCACGCTCGGGAATCGAGGGATCGTTCGGCAGCGTGGAGAATTCCGCTAGGCCGCTCAGGCGATCGGGTGCGGTCTGCATGAAGTCGCGCCAGAGTGGAATGATCTCGTTGGCGCGCTCTTCGGGATAGGCCGGACCGCATAACATCAGCTCCGGCTCGATCGGATGCAGCTTGAACTCGAAGCTCGTCACCACGCCGAAATTGCCGCCGCCGCCGCGCAGCGCCCAGAAGAGATCCGGGTTCTGGGTCGCGTCGGCATGGATGAGGCGGCCATCGGCGGTCACCAGATCGGCCGCCAGCAGATTGTCGACGCTGAGGCCGTGGCTGCCGCGCAGCCAGCCGATGCCGCCGGAAAGAGTCAGGCCGGCAACGCCCGTCGCCGAAATCAGGCCGCCCGGCGTGGCGCGACCAAGCGGGGTGGTGGCCGCATCGACATCGGCCCAAATAGCGCCGCCCTCGACGAAGACACGATCGAGGCCGGGCGCGACCCGCACGCCATTCATCAGCGACATGTCGATCATCAGGCCGCCGTCGCAGACGGCGTAGCCTGCAACATTGTGGCCTCCGGAGCGGATCGCGATCGCCAGCCGCTCTTCGCGCGCGAAATTCACCGACGCCTCGACATCGGCAAAACTCCGGCAGCGCGCGATGAGAGCGGGACGTCGGTCGATCATGCCGTTCCAGACGATCCGCGTCGTGTCATAGGATGGGCTCGACGGCTCCAGCACCTCGCCGCGCATGATGGAACGGAAGCTTTCGATGCTCGATGCTGCAAGGGTAGCGGTGGCGGCCATGTGGCGGTCTCCTCGTTTCACACACGCTAGCGCGGCGCGGGCAGGGCCGCTAAAGTCGAAAATGCTGAAAGGCGGTCATTTCTGCCATGGTTGAACAGATCGGCCCATTGAATGTGGCGATCCTTGCCGTTCCGGAGGCTACCGCCTCCACGATCTACGGCATGTTCGACCTGTTTTCCTCGCCCGGCAGGGATTTCCTGTTCATAACCAGCGGTGCGGCGGGCACGCCGCGCATGCGGCCCTATGTGGTTGCTGGGGACGGCAGCCCGTTTCGCGCTGCAAACGGCATCTGGATGCGCCCAGATCACAGCCTTGCCGATTGCCCGCCACCCGACATCGTCTGTATTCCAGATTTCTTCGTCAATCCGGGAGAAAGCGTCGCCGGGCAGTATGACGCCGAAGCCGCATGGCTGAAGCGAGCGCATGACGACGGCGCCATGCTGGCCAGCGCTTGTTCGGGCGCGGTGCTGCTCGGCGAGGCCGGGCTACTCGACAATCGCGATGCCACCATTCACTGGGGCTATGTCGAGACGCTCACGAACAACTATCCCGGCGTTAAGGTGAAGCCGGGCCAGTCACTCGTGCTGACCGGCGAGGCCCACCGCATCGTCATGGCCGGGGGCGGCTCGAGCTGGGAGGATCTCGCCCTCTATCTGATCGCGCGCTTCGTCAGCCTCAAGGAGGCGATGCAGGTCGCCAAGGTCTACATGCTGCAGTGGCACGACATGGGCCAACAGCCCTTCGCCGCGCTGATGCGCTTTCGCCAGACCGACGACGCGGTGATCAACCGCTGCCAGAAATGGGCCGAAGGCAACTACCGGACGCCCTCGCCCGTCGCCGCCATGACCAAGTTGTCAGGCCTGTCCGAGCGCTCCTTCGTGCGCCGCTTCGCCAAGGCCACGGAAATGAAGGCAATCGACTACATCCACGCGCTCAGGCTCGAGCAAGCCAAGCAGATGCTGGAGACCGGCGATCTCCCGGTCGAAGCGGTGGCGAGTGAAGTCGGCTATGAGGATGCGAGTTTTTTCGGGCGTCTCTTCCGCCGCAAGGTCGGGGTGACGCCGGCGCAATATCGCATTCGCTTCGGTGCTCTCCGGCGAGCATTGAGCCGCGATTGAATCTCAACCATCGCGGCGCGATGCCGATATTCCGCTTGGCGCCTCAAGTCAGCCGTTGAGCTGGCCCCAGCGGAATCCCAAAAGCAGAAATTCGAGCGATCAGGCGAACCGGCACGTTCCCACCCAGAACCGGACGCCCAGCGGTCATTAACGATGGGTTCGAGCTCCAGCCGCAAAGTAAGCGAGCTGGTCGGCATAGAGCTTCTTGAAGGCCGGGCGAGCCCAGGCGCGTTCAACGTACGCTCAGAAAGTTCCATCTTAGCCTGAGAAGTACGTTGAGCTTGTCTAGCTGCGGGACATATGAACCGCGACACGATTTCGTCCTCCCGATTTGGCACGAAATAGGGCCAAATCGGCAGCATTGACGAAATCATTTGGCGTCTCGTCCGCGGTGGGCACCGCTGTTGCAACGCCGACGCTGATGGTCACACGATCCGGGCCGTGGGGTATGTTCAACTCCCGCACGCCCTGGACGAGCCGCTCTGCGATCGCACTGGATTGTTCCAGTAAAGTGTCGACCAGCACGACCACGAACTCTTCGCCTCCGTACCGCGCAGCTAGGTCGGTGGAGCGTCCGGAACCGCTCTGGATCACGCGGGCGATTTGCTTGAGCACCTCATCGCCGGCCATATGGCCATAGGTATCGTTGTATCGTTTGAAGTTGTCGGCATCGATCATCAACAGCGACAATGGGGACTGTGCGCGAAAAGCGCGCTTCCATTCGGCCGCCAGATATTCATCAAAATAGCGCCTGTTGCCGAGGCCCGTCAGGCCATCGATCCGCGTCAGACGTTCAAGCTCGAGATTTGCACTGATCAGCTGTCGCTGGCTTTCCCTTAGCGCTCGGTATGCCGCGTCTCGCTGGACGTGATCCAGATAAGCCCGAGTGTGATATCGAATACGTGCAATCAGCTCAATACGATCCGGCAGTTTGACGAGATAGTCGTTCGCTCCCGCAGCAAAGGCTTCGCCCTTGGTGGCTGGATCTTCCTTGCTCGACAGCACAATGACTGGGACCGCGCGTGTCGACGCATGCTTCCTGTATTCTCGCACCAGATGCAGCCCATCGACGCCGGGCATGACGAGATCCTGCAGGATAACGGTTGGCTTTACCTCATCCGCGACTGTCATTGCTCTCAACGGGTCGGTGCAGAAGTGTAGGGAAATATCGGGTTCGTTGGCTAGAGCGCGCCTGACCGCCTCGCAAACCATGATCTGATCATCGATGAGCAGAACCATGGATGAATAGTTGTCTGTGAGTGGCGGGACCAGCTCTGGTTCTTGCGTCATCGGACGAGCCCTTTCACGTGGAGCGCTCGCAGGCTTCGATTATACGTGAGCCGATCGCACTCAAAGGAAGAATATCAACAGCCGCGCCGATTTCGGCGGCGGCCTTCGGCATGCCATAGACTGCACTGGTTGCTCGATCCTGGGCGATCGTGAGATGCCCTTTGTCGCGGAGCTGTCTTAGCCCGCGCGCGCCATCCCTGCCCATGCCTGTGAGCAGGACACCAATCACCGAGCCAGGCCACCATTGCGCCGCACTTCCGAAGAACACATCAACGGACGGCCGATAAAAATTGTCCTTGGGGCTGGGCGTATAGCCAAGTTGTTGAGCTGACTTGAAAACCAGATGATCCGCAGAACTGGCTACGAGAACAGTGCCCGCTTGAGGACTATCCTTTTCCCGCGCCGGACGGATCGGGAGAGGCGTATGCTGTCCCAGCCAATCAGTAAGCCCCGGCACGAACTGAGCATCGAGATGCTGGACGAGCACGATCGCGCCGTCAAAATCAACGGGAAACGCACTCAGGACTGCGGCAACGGCGGCCGGCCCGCCCGCGGAGGCGCCGATTGCAATTAAGCGTCGAGGTGTCGGCTCAGCGTCACGTGACATCCGCCTTTTTGTCTTGGCCGGCGCATCACCGATCAGCTTGCCGATCGTCGCAATCTTGTTCGTTAGAAGCCGTGCGGATTGCGAGGACGCATTACCTTCGATGCCTACTGACGGAATATCGACCGCGTCGAGCGCGCCATGGCCCATTGCTTCGTAGACACCGGCGAGGTTGGCTTCGATACTGGCGGTCACCAGCAGGATTGAGCACGGGGTTTCCGCCATGATTCTGCGCGTCGCTTCCACGCCGTCCATCTCTGGCATCGCTAGATCCATGAGTATCAGATCCGGCAGATCACGTCTGCAGACCTCGACCGCCTCACGCCCATTGGTCGCGATCCATGCGACCTGATGTTCGCCGATCGACAAGACCAGCCGGCGCAGAAGCTCAACCGCCATCGGCATGTCGTTGACTACGCCGATTCTCATTCGTTGGCTTCCAATTTCGATCTCATTCAGTCGCCTCGCCAATCATGTCCACGACCGCATGGATCAGCGCCTCGTCCTGAAAGGTACTCTTGGTCAGATAATAGTCCGCACCGGCGTCAAGCCCGCGCGAGCGATCTTCTTCCCGATCCTTGTATGAAACGATCATTATGGGTGTGTTCTTGAGATGGGCGTCCTTTCTGATCAAGCTCACCAACTCGATGCCATCCATGCGCGGCATATCTATGTCAGTGACGACGAGATCGAAAGGACCAGACCGGACGGCATTCCACCCGTCCATACCGTCGACCGCCACTTCGACATCATAACCGTGATTGCCCAACATCTTGCGCTGGAGTTCGCGGACCGTGAGGGAATCGTCAATCACGAGCACGCGCTTGCGCCTGCTCGGCTCGGGACCGCCCGCAGCGCGCCGAAGAGCTCGAAATCCGCTGGACGACGCAAGCTTCTCCACCGATCGGATCAGATCATCAACGTCGAAGATCAGAACAGGCGAACCGTCTTCCATCAGGGCCGCTGCGCTGATGTCCTTGATCTTGGCAAATCGTTGATCGAGAGGTCTGATCACCAACTCGCGTTCCCCGAGAAAACGGTCAACGATCAGGCCGTACGCATCGCCCCGACCCGTATCCACGACGACGACCGAGAGTTCGTCCGGTTCGGATCCGGGCTCACCTCGATCCAGCACCTCGCGCGCGGTGACCAGCCCGATCTGTCGATCGTTCAAGCGAAAATGCGGTCGGCCCTGCAGCAGGTTGATCTGCATCCGCTGCAATTTGATTGTCTTGGAGATGGCGGCGAGTGGAAACGCATAGGGCTCCCCATCGACTTCGACGAGTAGTGTGCGCAGGACTGACAACGTCAGCGGCAGCTGCAGTTGAAACCGGGTTCCACGACCAAATTCCGAGGAAACGCTCGTGATTCCGCGGACCTCTTTCGTCATCGCCTGCACTGCATCGAGCCCCACACCACGGCCGGACACGTCGGTGAGGCCCGCTTTCATCGAAAAGCTTGGCAGAAACAGGAATGCGAGCAATTCGGTTTCGCTGAGTGTGTCAGCACTTTCCCTGGTCGCAAGCTGCCGGGCGATGACAGTCTCGCGCAGCTTCGAGAGCTCGATCCCCTTGCCGTCGTCCACCACGGCTATCTGCAGTAGCCCGGCACTATGCCTCGCTTCGAGCCTGATGAGCCCCTCTTCGGGTTTCCCCATCGCGAGGCGCTCCTCAGGCGATTCAAGCCCATGGTCTACAGCGTTGCGCAAAAGATGCCCCAAAGGGGCATCGAGCCGCTCGAGGATATCGCGGTCGATGCCGGTCGAGCCGCCTACGATCTCCAGTCGCACCCGCTTGCCAAGGGTATGACCGAGGTCTCGGACCGTTCTCGCATAATGTCGCACGCCGTCCTCGAAAGGCCGCATCCGGCTCGCCAACGTTTCATCGTACAATCTGTTGGCAAGATCGGTCGCTTTCCGATCCACTGAATCCAATTCATCGAGACGCTCCGCCAGGAACGCTTGGCTCAACCGAAGCTTTCGCTGGGCTGAAGCCAGCGCCTCCACCGCTGCCCCATCGTTTGAACCCGGCGGCAGCAGTGCATGAAGATTGTCGAACGCACTTGCGAGGTCCGATTGAAGGCGCTTCAGCCGCAGCAGCCCGTCGGCGAATGGCCTGAGCCGCCGAGCTTCCATCAGCGACTCGCCAGCCAACCCGAGCAATCGGTTCAGGCTTTCTGCCGTCACCCGAACCATTCTATCAGAGCCGACGATGGCGTGGGCTTGCGGCACCGTCCCAACGAGGAGGTTCGCTGAAGAAGTCGTCGCCAGCTGCTCCAGGGCATCATCTGAAGTTGCGAAATCAGCTGCTGAATCTTGGGGCCTGGGCTTTGCCTCGGGGAGGGATAATTCCTCGAACTTCGCCAGAAAGGTTTCAACTTCTGAGTTGGCGGGCTCGCTCGATGATCCCGATGCGATCAATTTCAAAAGGTCACAGCCTTGCAGGAGCGCATCTATATGCTCTCGTCCCACTCTCACATTCCCACGTTGCGCGGCCACCAGGCAATCTTCCATCGCATTTGCGACTTTGACCGCGGGCATCAGGTCGATGATGCGGGCAGCTCCCTTTAGGGAATGCGCGGCACGCATGCATGCTTCCAGGGCATCGGCGGCAACGGGATTGCGTTCCAGTGCCAGAAGCCCAGCCGTTAGCGCTTGTGACTGCGTCTCCAGTTCGGCCTGGAAGAGGCTGAGCATCGAAACCTGGCTAAAGTCCTCATCTGTCATGCCATGCTCCGATCTAGCATCGTGAGCAGTTGTCCTGGGTCAAGACAGCCAACTGCCCGTCCCTGCCAGGGCAGAACGGCAACAGTAGCGGCCGACAGCGCCTTTCCGATCGTGTCTGGCACAGCGAGAGTGTCGCGCGCCCGATAGCGATGTAAGCCGTGGATCTCATCAACCGTAAAGGCAACCCGCTTGTCGCGCTCGCCCACAACAACCAGGCGGCGAAATACCTTGGTTCGCGTGCTTTGCTCCCCCTCCTTGCGCTCGTCTATCCCGAGCAATTCAGCCAGGGACAGGCAAACGAGCAATTCACCACGGACATTCGCAATACCGAGCAGTGCACGGTTTCTGCGATGTGGAAGTGAATGAACGCGGCGAGATTCAGCCACTTCATGAAAAATACCGACCGGAAGTGCCAGCCATTCTTCCCCCAAACGGAAGAGAACAGCCGTCTGCAGCGCCTCGCCGTTGGCCGGATCGATCCCCGCTCGACCAGCGTTACCAGGCCATTCGTCGCGATATACCGAGGGAGCCGCACGGTCGAGGAGGTGTCGTGCAATCTTCTTATAGGTCGGGCAATTCCGGCAGTGGAGATGCTGCTCCAGCAGCGGACATGACTTGTCACCCCGTACGCCTATTTGCCGCCAGCAGTCGTCGATTTCAATCTGCTCCAACGGCTGAGCGATCCCTGTCGAAGCCGCCATCAGCTGCCGCTCCTTTTCTGGACCCGGCCTAGCCGGCCAGCCAGGGCCTCGGCGCCGTTATGGTCGCCTTGCTTGCGAAGCAGCAAAGCCAGATGGATGAGAGCTTCTCGATGATTTGGCGCGAGATAGAGCGCCTTGCGATAGCTTTGCGCGGCTTGGGGTGCTGCGCCATCCGCATCCTGGACGAGGCCCAGCAAGTAGAAGATTTGCGCGGAAGGACCGAATTCCTTGAGATGCGCCAGGGCGACCTCCTGTGCCTCCTTTACCCGTCCTGCATTGGCGATCCGTTCAACCGCGATGAGGCTTTCCGAGGCCTGTGCAAGCGGCTTGGCCGGCGCCTGGCCACGGGCTTCATTGCCAATTGTCGGTCGGGGCCGAAGAAGAGGCTTGCTCTTGTTGACCTTCGGGGTTGGCGTCGGCACCGGGATGGCGGCCGAAACTGTCGGCGCCGTGGTCTTGACGGGCTCCGATTTCAGGAAGGCAAAGGCCAATGGCCATTCAGCGGAAATAAAGCCATGCAACCTTGGAAGAGCTGCTTCCGCCGGACCGACCAGGAGGAGTCCGTCTTTGGCCAGTAGGTCCTTCAGGCAGATCAACGCGCGATCCTGCAGCTCTCGATTGAAATAGATCAGCAGATTGCGGAAAAGCACGATGTCATAGACTTCTTGCCCGAAAGACGCGCGAGAGCCGAACAGGTTTCCTACCCTGAACCGAACCTGTTTCAGCACCGCAGCTGTAGGACGCAACCCGCTCTCGGCCGCTTCGAAATAGCGATCCTTGAATTCGAGATGGCTGCCGCGAAACGAATTGCGCCCATAGATCGCGCGTTCAGCCGTCGCGATATTGCGGCTGCTGACGTCCACACCATCGATCTTGAACTCGTGCGCCTCAAAGCTGGCATCGAACATGGCCATGGCGACCGAATAGGCCTCTTCGCCGGTTGAACATGGCAGGCTCAGGACTTTAATCGGCTGAGCACGCTTGTGCACGCGCGCATGCCGCGCCAGCATGGTGAACGCTTCTCGGTCGCGAAAGAACCAGGTCTCCGGGATCACCACCGCATTGATCAACTCCTGCAACTCCTGCGAGGAACCGGTCAAGTGTTCCTTATAGGTCTGAGGGTTGGTTATCCGGCATGCTGCCATCCGATCTCTGACCGCCTGACGGACCACTGTCGGACCAACGCTGGCACTGTCCAGTCCGATGGTTTCCGTCAGGAGCTTTTCAATTGCGCCGGTCATTGATCACCGGTCGCGGCCTGGCGGAGCAATGCGGTACGTATCTCTTCCGAAAGCAGCGATGCCACTTTGACCCACTGAATGATCTCCGAACCATCGGAAGCCACCGGCCCAAGATAGGGCGGGGTTCCTGGTTCAAGTCCGAACGGCGCGAAGTCGGCAGGGTCTCGCTCAAGCGTATCCGTCACCCGTTCCGCGATCAGTCCCAGCAGGCGCTGCTCGCCATCCTGCGCGTGATAGCGCGTCACAACGATCCGGGTGCTCAATAGGCGCTCCGACGGCCGGCCAAGCGCAAGAAGAGTAACATCGATCAGCGGGATGGGTATTCCGTTGTAGCTGACTAGACCCATCACACCGGTTGGCGCACCCGGCAGGACCTTCACATCGAGACGAGGCAGCACCTCTTCAATTTGGTGGACATCGATCAAGTAGCGATCCAGACCCATGCTGAAGGCGAGAAATAGCATTGTCACCCCCTACTGCCGGCTCGCTACGCTCTCAGCTTGAACCTCGAAATGCTACTTCGCATGCCGCCTGAGACTTGATTGAGCTCGTCGATCGCGAGCGTCGATTGCTGAAGGGATTCGACTGTTTGCTGGGCTGCCTCACTCAGCTGCGTTAGCGTGTCGCTGATCTGCCCCGCGCCGGTCGCCTGCGCTTGCATGCCTTCATTGGCGACTTCGAAACGTGGCACCAGCCCCTGAACCTGCTGAATGATCTCGAAGAGTTGCCCGCCGACCTGCTGGATTTCCTGCATACCCCGGCGGACCTGTTCGGAAAACTTGTCCATGCCCATCACCCCGGCCGCGACTGCCGACTGGATGTCCTTGACCATCTGTTCGATATCGTATGTGGAGACAGCCGTCTGGTCCGCGAGCCTTCGGATTTCCGTCGCCACCACTGCAAAGCCCCGGCCATATTGGCCGGCCTTCTCAGCCTCTATGGAAGCGTTGAGCGACAAAAGGTTCGTCTGATCGGCCACTTTGGTGATGGT
>NZ_RZQT01000127.1:0-17871 GCF_003998485.1 Mesorhizobium sp. M7A.F.Ca.CA.001.04.2.1 | reverse complement strand
GCCACCGCGTGAGAAAAAATGTCGGACTGCTAAAACCGCCTCGTCCTTCCTGCGCGATAGCCTGATGACCTTCAAACGCATGAGCTGACTCGCAACACTGCGATTCAATTTAGCACACGTTTAATTAGCTCCGGAGCATTTTAACGAATCGTTGACCGCGCTGTCCCATTATAGGACGGCGCGGTCAAACCCCAACCGGACTGCGCAGGCGGCTCCGGCACTGAAGCGCCCGCCCAACTGTCGGAGTCGCCACCCACACCAACATACCAGCAATGGTTGAATCAACCGTTACCGCATGTGCTTTCCAATGTGCTTCCCTGATCGTTAGACTTTGACCGAGCGGACGGGAATATGCGCAGAACAGTTCGGTAACATTTGAGACAAGTCGATGGATATGACGAGCTATCTGATCTTGGTGGATCAATTCCCGGCAAGCTCTACAGCGGCGAGCCCAAAAAGGATATTCCTACATCTGTCCGACGTGCGGTCAGCAGCTCGACATGCGTCACCTTCGCCAAGGCGCTGGCCGCCGGTTGTGCCGCGCCGCCTCGCTCTGATTTCCTGACATTCCGATCGCTTGTCAAACGATCCAGCCCACATGCCGCACTTCCGCCGGGAATCGGGTCCATGACCATCGCGGATCCCGCCGATCAGGTCCCTGAGCTGGCGCTGCGTCCATGAGCGGCGCAGGGGGATTGATCCTTGCACTGAACCGTCCGAGGCGGTCTGCGAACAACTCGCCGTCCGGCCGGCATCGCCTTCTTCATGCTGCTCGCCCATCAGACCGCAAATTCCGCGACCATCGTAGCGGTCGCACGCATCGCCGTGATCGCTGAATTCGTGTTCACTGCAACCGCGGTGGTGGCTCATGCCCTCGCCTGGCATTCCGCCTATTCGCCGACCGAGAGGTGGATTGCGCTTTTCGATCCTGCTTTACCTCATTACCGGCCTGTTCTGGCTTCCAGTCGTGTGGATGCAGATCGAGATGCGCGATCTCTCGCCCTGCAGGCCGCGGCAGCGAAGCAAGCTTCACCACAGCGCTGCAACACCTTGGCACGTTCCGCCATTCCAGAAGGCGGCTACGACGACATGAATGCAAACACCATCTCCACCATTCTGGTTGTGGTCGCCCTGCGCCCACGGGCACATGGCCTGTAACTTCGCCGTGACCTCATCCCCTTGAGGGAACAATCTGACCGAGCCCCAGTTTGACCCAAACAAACACGGCCGATGGTTCGATGGAGGCATGCCATGAGATGGTTGAGCAAGCTGTCCGGGAGAGAATGCACCAGGATCGCGGTTCTGAAGAAGCTTTCCGTGACGAAGATAGCCGCAACGACCAGGGCGACCGCAACGGGCATGCTGACCGTCCCGATGAAGCTAGCCGTCATGGCGACCATTGGCGAAATCGTGGTGACTGGGGCAGAGGACACAGAATGGCTCGACACCGGGGGCACCAAATGATGCGCGGTGCCGGCATGCGACTTATGTTTGGCCTGTTGGACACGGATGGGGACAGGTCATTGAGGTTCAAAGCGCGGTCGGCAGGATGTTCAATAGCATCGACGAGAATGGTGACGGCAACATCGATCTAGACGAAATCCAGTCCCTCCTGCACGGCTCCAACGTGCATGGCACAAACAACGAAGACATGCCGTAGCTGCATCAAGACTGAGGAGCCGACTTCAGACGGAGCGGCAAGCGAGTCGCGGTCAGGCGAAGGCGCCGTTTGGAATGGCCCAAAATATTCTCTCAAGCTCCCGGAACATAGATCGGCCATTGCGGTTCGACAGGCGGCGGGCACGGTCGATGAATAGCATGGCCCGCTTGCCAAGCGCGGGTCCCGATCGACCTTGCCAACAGAGGAGCGGGCTATGCGTGCGTTGGTCTGGCACGGTAAGGAAGACATACGCTGCGATCAGGTCTCCGATCCAGAAATTGAGGATGAACGGGACGCGATTATCAAGGTGACGAGTTGTGCCATCTGCGGCTCCGACCTTCACCTTTACCACAACTACGTGCCAGCCATGCTGCCAGGCGACATTATGGGCCACGAGATGATGGGAGAGGTCGTGGAGGTCGGCAGGGGCGTCAACGGCGCTCTGAAGAAGGGAGACCGCATTGTCGTACCGTTCACCATAATCTGCGGTGAGTGCGACCAGTGCAAGAGACAGAACTTTTCGGTTTGCGAACGTACGAACCGCAAGAAGAACCTCGGCGACAAGGTGTTCGGGCACACCACCGCTGGTCTGTTTGGCTACACCCATTTGACGGGCGGCTATCCCGGGGGACAGGCGGAATACCTGCGGGTGCCGTTCGCCGACGCCACGCACGTAAAGGTGCCTGACAACCTTACCGACGAGCAGGTTCTCTTCCTCGGCGATATTTTTCCCACCGGATGGCAGGCCGCGGCACAGTGCGACATAGAGCCTACGGATACGGTTGCGGTGTGGGGCTGCGGCCCAGTCGGGCAGATGGCAATACGCAGCGCCCTGCTGCTCGGCGCCAAACAGGTGGTGGCGATCGATTGCCTGCCGGAACGGCTTTCCATGGGGGCGGCCGGCGGTGCCATCACCATTAATTTCGCCGAGGAAAGTGTCGTCGAACGGCTGCAGGAACTCACCGGCGCAAATGGCCCGGAGAAGTGCATCGATTGCGTCGGCATGGAAAGCCATGTCTCGCTGGCCCAGCCCGACACCGTCTACGATCGCGCAAAGCAGTTGATGCTGATGGAAAATGATCGACCGCATGTGTTGCGCGAGATGATCTATGTCTGCCGGCCGGCCGGCGTGATCTCGATCCCCGGCGTCTACAGCGGGCTGGTCGACAAGATTCCGATGGGACAGGCGATGAACAAGGGCCTCACCTTCCGCATGGGGCAGACCCATGTCACCCGTTGGACCGAGGATCTGCTGCGCCGCATCGTGGACGGCCAGATCGACCCTTCCTTCGTCATCACCCACACCGTCGGGCTCGAGCAGGGACCCGAGATGTACAAGGTGTTCCGCGACAAGCAGGACAGCTGCATCAAGGTAGTTTTGAAACCGTAGGGAATCGTCATGAACGTGGTCGCTAAACTCACCAACATCACCCGATCGCCTGGCGATCCCAAAGTGCTGCAGGCCGGGCCGAGTGTGGCCGGTGCCTTCGATGGCCTTGCCCGCAAGCTCGGCTGGTTCAGCATCGCGCTGGGCGTCGTCGAACTGGTTGGTGCCGAGCGGATTGCCGGTGCGCTCGGCATGAGCGGCAAGCAAGATCTCATCCGAGCCTATGGGGCGCGGGAGATAAGCAGCGGCATACTCTCGCTTTCCGTGGACAAGCAGGCTGGGCTTTGGAGCCGGGTGGCTGGCGACGGCCTGGACATCGCGACGTTGCTGTCAGCTTATCGGCATGACAATCCAAAGCGCGACAACGTGGGCATTGCGCTTGCCGTGGTCGCCGGAATCGCTTTGCTCGACATCATCGGTGCGAAAGGCGTCACCGCGCGCCACTCTCGCAGGGGGACCAAGCCGCGCGACTACAGCGATCGCAGCGGCTTTCCCGCAGGCACTGCCGCAGCCCGCGACTTTGCCCGCTCTGAGCGCGGCCAGGAGTCCGGCGCCGCCTGACAGAGTGCCGACCTTGCGCTATAAGCTAGTCTGGGGTTCCAGCCCTAAAACCAGGTTACCGATTTTGAGCTCGACGAGATTGTAGCCGCGCAACTTGCTATCGGCCCGGCCCCATCCTGCACCATGCCGATTTCTACGCCGGATGCGACCTGCTCGCCACGCCCCAGGTGTGGGTGCGGCGCAGTGCCTGCGAATTCGCCGATGGCGCTGACGATTTCCCGGCCGTCAGCATCGGTGATGACGGTGGCGTAGCGGGTCATGAATCACACTCCTGAATCAGCGCGCGTTGCGGAGACAACCTATTGATGGGAAGCTGGCTGTTCGAGGAGGACAGCAATGAGCAACGTCACCACGCATTACGGCAGCGACGGCATCGTCGAGCGTATATTGGCCGCGATTTCCGATGCGAAGCCCGATAAAATCAATGCCGCGCAGCTCTATCCGTTCGACCAGCTTCACGGCCGCGAGCTCATCGCCACGCGAGACCATGGAGGTCGTCTTGCCCCCTCGCCCACCGACCGGATCCTTGATGTCGGCAGCGGCATTGGCGGCCCGGCGCGCTTCCTGGCCGCCACCTATGGCTGCCAGGTCGACGGTGTCGACCTCACACCAGTCTTTGTCGAGGCATCCGGCCGACTGACCATGCTCAGCGGCCTTGGCGACAAGGTTCGCTTCCACGAAGCCGACGCGGCGAAACTGCCCTTCGCCGACAACACATTCAACGCGGCAATCTGCTTCTATGTCGGGATGAACATCGCCGACAAGGCCGCCGTCATCGGGCAGGCTTTTCGCGTTCTGAAGCCGGGCGGCAAACTGATCTGGACCGAAGCCGTGCTGGCTGCCGGCGAGCCGAATTATCCCTTGCCCTGGGCGGTTGCGCCGGAAACCAGCCACCTTGTTGACCGGGATACCCTGAAGACCCTGTTCGCCGACGCGGGCTTCCATATTGACGAAGTCATCGACGAGACCGGCGAACATGTCGAACTGGCGATGCAAAGGGCCAGTTCCGGCATCATTCCTTCGCCTGTGCAACGTCAGGTCAATGAAATCGTGCTCGGCACCGAATTCGTGCAGCGACGCAAGAACTACATCCGTAGCCTGAGCGAAGGCAGATTGGCATCGCTGGCCATCATCGTCTCGAAGCCTGCCTGATCGGAGCCTTGATCGTAACGAAGGGCAGAAACAAAAAACCCGCCTTGGCGGCGGGAAGTTGGCGCAACTCAGCACCAGAAGTAGCGACCGGCAACACCATGGTTCGCAGTTTCGTTCGGCTCGCGAACCACCGCCTTTCTATACCATTGTGCGACATTGTACACGACGGTGCCATTGTCCGTGCACTTCGGTCCGGCATCGATTGTGCTATAACGGCCGGTAAACGGCTACGAAGCCGGTAAAGGCAGTCAGTTGCATCGCGCTCCTGTCCTCCGTCCGAGTCATCCTCACGGCAAGTTCGACGCCAGTAGTCAAAATGCGAAGGCACGATTGTGGCCGACAGCAGACCGCCAGCTGTAAATCTAATCGGACATCCAGGTAGTCGGCGCTCGGCCGGACAAAGGGCGCGACGGAGGTGAAGCGAAAAGTGCAATGCTGAACTTGCTGAAAAATAGTTTCGGGCTTGACCAGATTACCAGCCGGTCGATCTCGCCGATGCGCGCCCGGCCTGTCAGCGCCATTGCCATCTCCAAGTCTCGGCGAAGCAGGTTGCGCCCTCGGCACCATCGGTTGCCAGGGCGTAGACATAGGGGCGGCCAATCATGACTGCGGTTGCACCAGGGCAAGCATCTTCAACGTCGGCGCGACGGCTCACGCTTCCAGCAAGGATGATGGGAATCCGTCCGGCCACCGGTCCGCGATGGCGGGCAGGGAGTCGATGGTTGCCGGGAGGGTGTCGAGGTTACGCGCACCGTGGTTCGAGACCGCGATGGCATCGACACCCGTTCCGATCGCCTGCTCAGCATCCTCAGGATCGAGGATGCTCTTCAGGATAAGCGGCAGGGTTGAAGCGAACGCAGCCAGGCAATATCCGCCCAGGTCGGCATGGCCGACGCTGCGCAGTGCCAACTTTGAGCACGCCGGTGTTCCGGTCCTTGAAGTATGGCGTTGCGAGGCCGTCGGGAATTTTGAATCCTGCCCGGAACTGCCTACGGCGATCGCCTGGCTTCGGCATGTCGACCGCTACACAGATCGCTTGGCCAAGTGCCGTGCCATTAAAACCGCGATTGCTTTGCCGATAGAGCAGGAACCAGACTGGAGACTAGCTCACCGCCACGCCATCCTCGATCGCTGCCGTCGCCGTGGTACCCAAAGTGAACACCGCTTGCGCCACTCCGGAGCCGCGCGCCGCCGCCACCTCGCCTTCCGGATGCACCAGCCGCTGATATGCTATCGGGCCAGGATTATCGGACGCGGCAGACTTTGCCCGATGAGCGTGATCCCGGTATCAAGTCTTGTCACACGCGCAGCACGTGCCGCTTTCCAAAGGCAAGAGATGCACCTCCTACTGTGTCAGGGCCGTTATCGAGGGGCGCTTGTTGAAGTCGCACTTGCCGGTGACGCTGTAGAAGAAGTCGGCATTTGAAGACGGCGTCGGCACGGTTGTGCCGCCGTCCTCCCAGGCTTGATAGCTGGTTACACCACAAGGCACGATGGTGAAGATGTCGACCTTCTGCCCAGTCGGGGTCTCGGTCAGGTTGTTCGCGTCCACGCCGCTGTAGAGTCGGTTGGAGGTGGTCGGATCATCCGACTTTAGGTACTTCGGGTTGCCCGATGGCACGTACATCTGCAGGGAGAGGCCAGCCATCTGGCTGACGTCGATCGACGCGCCGGCGCTGTTGGCTGGGTACATGGTGTTGAGGCAAGTGGTTGAATATTTCTTGGTGCCGCTGGTCTGGAGTATCGCGTCTGCGGTCAGACCCGTGAAGGTGCTCACGCCGGCGGTGGTGCAAACTTGCGACTGGACAAGCGTCTTGATGTCGGCCCCGCCGTTGTTGGTGATTGTGTACACATTCGTTGTGCCGTAGCCTTTCGGATCACCGAAGCCGTTATAGGTATACTCGATCGACATCAGCGGCTTGGCCACCGTCGCTCCAAATGTCGTGCCGTAGAGCGTCATCGTCTTGTTCCACCAGCCCGACACCTTGGAAACCTTGAAGGTAGTCTGCACCAGGGCCGGCGTCTTGCTCGCCGCCGACCCAACGGCGACCGGCACCGTGTTGATCCTGGCGATCTGCATGAACACGGTGGGCATGGAGTAACTTGCCATGGCCTGCGCGGTGGCGGTGCCATTGGCGGAAACCACAAAGCTGTTCAGTGTCGGGGTACCCAGGCCATGGTTGGCGATGAAGGTATCCTGCAGCATAGTCTGGCGCTGCGCCAACGTTGAGGTTGTGTCCATACCGGTGATCGATAGGACCGCGGCATCCAGCGCCTGCTGCTCGTTGGACCGGGTCTGGACCGCCCTGGTATAGTCGACCGAGAAGCCGATGGCGGTGATGATGGGCGCCAGCATGAAAACAAACAACGGGCCCATCGAACCGTCATGGGAACGCGCGAACCGGTCTACAATTCAGACGTGGGAGCATTTCTGAGCGGCTCAGACCGCCACCGAGTGCCTGGCTTTGCCGGTTTCAAGATATTTGTCGAACTTCGCTGCGATGCTTCTGACAAAGGGCCGGCTTTCCGCCGGCACGACGAAGCGGTCACCATCAAGTTCAAGCAACCGCGCCGGATCATGAAGGGCCGTGGAACTTGCCTTCAGCAGAAGCCTCTGGCCGGCTTTGCCAAAACGCTCCACCAGCTCGATGGCTGAGAAGGCGAAATCACACATCAGCCTCTCGATGATCCAGCCGCGGACGCGGTCGTCGTCGGAAAGCGCGATGCCGCGGACAGCCGCCAGCCCACCGTCTGAGACCATGCGTCCATACTCCGTGTTCGATGGCATATTCTGCACATAGCCTTGGCGAAATTGACTGATGGACGATGGGCCGAGGCCGATCAAGGTTTCGCAGCGATCCTCGGTATAGCCTTGGAAATTCCGGCGCAAGCAGCCGGTTCGGGCCGCT
The DNA here is from genome assembly GCF_003998485.1 of Mesorhizobium sp. M7A.F.Ca.CA.001.04.2.1. NCBI lineage: Bacteria > Pseudomonadati > Pseudomonadota > Alphaproteobacteria > Hyphomicrobiales > Phyllobacteriaceae > Mesorhizobium > Mesorhizobium sp. M7A.F.Ca.CA.001.04.2.1. The sequence goes on along the minus strand of NZ_RZQT01000127.1, from coordinate 10,202 downwards.
ACAGCCAACGCATCGTTGGGCTTGGCGAAATGGTCGAAGCCGACGGGCTCATACCCCGCGTTCAGCATAAGACACGCGGCCAGTTGTGATTGAGCAAGGCGCTGTGCCGGACCAGGCAACCATGCCTCGTCGATCATCGTCTGATGCTTCTTGAACCAGGGTACATGCGCGTAGCCAAACAACGCCATCCGATCCGGTTCCAGGGTCAGTGCCTGCGCGACGGTTGAGGAGACGCTCTCCCTGGTCTGGTGCGGCAAGCCGTAGAGCAGGTCCAGATTGACCGATTCGACGCCGCGCGAACGAACGCCATCGATGACCGCTTTGGTCTGCAAAAAGCTTTGCTCGCGGTTAATTGCCTTTTGTACCTTCAGGTCAAAGTCCTGGACGCCGAGGCTCGCCCGGGTCATGCCGATCTCGGCCAGCGCATCAAGACGGGCGTCGTCCATATCATTGGGATCGATTTCGACGCTGATCTTGGCGTCCGGAAGGAAATCGAAGCTGGACCGCAATGCTTTCCCCAGCACCACCATGTCCTCGGACTTCAGCATCGTCGGAGAGCCGCCACCGAAGTGGACGGCGCGCACGCCAGCCTTGCCGCCGACAATACGGGCAACGGTGGCGATCTCGGCGTGCAACGAGCGGAGATAGGCAGTTACCGGCTCATAGTGACGTGTTTGCTTGGTGTGGCAGGCACAGAACCAGCAGAGTCTGTCGCAGTAGGGAATATGCAGATAGAGTGAAATCTCGTCGCCGTTCTCCAGCGCCTCCAGCCAGCCTCGACAGATAGTGGCATCGACCCCCGGATGGAAATGCGGCGCGGTCGGATAGCTCGTGTAGCGCGGCACGTTCTCGCCAAGTCTGGCAGCTAGTTCCGGTCGCATCTCGCCATTCCTGTGGTTGCATGGCCCGGAAAATGACCGCAACGGCACGCCGATACCTTGATTTCGGTCAAAGCCTTTGCACCGGACAAACTGCCACAAGGCTTTTTCAATGGCCGATGCTTATCTTGCCGATACCCTGGATCCTCGGACGATCGTGATGACAGTGCGTCAGGATGTTCATAGTGCCGGTATTCCCGTGCTTTGCCAATCCTGCGAGGCAAGGCATCGCGGCATTTGCGGTGCCCTTGATCCCGATCAATTGGTCGGGCTCGCCAAGACCTCGTCAAAGCACACCGTTGAACCGGGGTCAGAACTGATGGGCGACGCCGAAACCGTCGACAGCTATTCCAACGTGCTTTCCGGCGTCGTGAAGCTGACGAAGAGCCTTTCGGACGGGCGCCAGCAGATTGTCGCGCTTCAGTTTGCCCCCGATTTTCTGGGACGGCCGTTCAAGGTGGAAAGCGTGATCAACGCGGAAGCGGCAACGGCCGTCTCCCTGTGTTCGTTTCCAAGGGCTTCCGTCGAAAGGATGATGAGGGAGTCGCCGGATCTCGAGCACCGCCTGTTCAAGCAGACGCTGAACGAACTCGACGATGCACGCGACTGGATGGTCACGCTGGGACGCAAGACCGCTGCGGAAAAAGTGGCGAGCTTTCTGCTGATGATTGCCAGAAACATCGATCCCACGCTCGATCCAAACACCAATCCGACGAGCTTCGAACTGCCTCTCACACGTGCCGACATCGCCGATTTCCTCGGCCTGACAATCGAGACGGTGAGCCGCCAGTTGACCCGGCTGCGGACAGACGGCGTGATCCGGATCGACAACAACCGCCATGTGACTGTGGACAGCCTTGCCCGTTTGGCGAGCCGCTCCGGAGCCTAGAGTAATTCCAGGAAAAGGCTGAAACAGTTTTCCGTCCGGAATTGCGTCAACTCTAGTCTCGGTCGACGATCCCGATCATCGGCAGGACATGCTCGCGTTCAAACACGATGTGCCGGCGCAGATTCTCGAACAGGCCGCGCAACATGAACCCGATGGCTTCGGGGTTTTCGACCGCCTCGCCATGACCGATGGCCAGCAGAATTTCGGTCACCTCACCGCCAAAGCATTCGTCTTCCATATGTTCGGCCCGCAATCGCCGGGTTGAGGCAAGGTTCGCATTGCTGCTGACCACGGCATCCTCGTAGGCGGGAAAGATGACCGTCTCTTCGTATTGATCAATGTTGCGCAGCAGCGGAACGATCGCGTTGGCCGCGCCGAGACACTCCAGGCGATCGACGCCGGGCAAGGCGCCCGCCATTCTTTCCAGGGCGTCGCAGAGCTGCAGCTTTTCCCTGTGCGCGCGCTTCATCACCGCGGCTGGACCACTTCCCTGCTGGATCGATCAGTCGGTGCGGGATTTTCATCGCCTGCTTCGAACAGCGACGATCCCAGCCCTTTCTTCCGGCTCAAGGGCGGCCTCCGAGTGCAAGACCACGCTGCCCAATCAGAAGGGGCTGGGCTTTGACATGGATCAAGGCGGCGACAACGCGACTGCTGAATTGGTGTCTATGCGGATTGGCGTCCGCGCATCGGAATCCGAGGTCGGGGATAGCTCATGAAGTTCGGCACGCAAATCTTCGTTTTGAGCCTTTTCACATTTGCAGCCCTGGTGGCCGCGGGCTTCGGCGTGGACCAGCCCTTTCGACAGCATATGTGGGTGCTGTTTTTTGTGTTGCTTGGTTTTGTCGCCATCCTCATCCGCAACACGAATTTCGAGGTGGCCGCTCCGATTGACCCATCCGCTTACATGGATGGTCCAATCCGCTACGGCGCCATCGCCACCATGTTCTGGGGTGTCGTCGGCATGCTTGTCGGCGTGGTCATCGCGCTGCAGCTTGCCTACCCCGAACTCAACATCCAGCCCTGGTTCAACTTCGGCCGTTTGCGGCCGCTGCATACGTCCGGAGTGGTCTTCGCATTCGGCGGCAACGCATTGCTTTGCACGTCATTGTACGTCGTGCAACGCACCTGTCGCGCGCGCCTGTTCGGCGGCGATCTCGCCTGGTTCGTGTTCTGGGGTTACCAGCTTTTCATTGTCATGGCCGCGACCGGCTATCTGCTCGGCATCACCGAGAGCCGGGAATACGCCGAACCCGAATGGTACGTGGACATCTGGCTGACCATCGTCTGGGTCGCCTATCTCATCTTGTTCCTCGGCACGATCTTCAAGCGCAAGGAACCGCACATCTACGTCGCCAACTGGTTTTACCTCTCCTTCATCGTGACCATCGCGATGCTGCATGTGATCAACAACCTGTCGATGCCGGCCTCGTTCCTGGGCTCAAAGAGTTACTCCGCCTTTTCCGGGGTCCAGGACGCCCTGACGCAATGGTGGTATGGCCACAACGCCGTCGGCTTCTTCCTCACTGCCGGCTTCCTCGGCATGATGTATTACTTCGTGCCCAAGCAGGCGAACCGGCCGGTCTATTCCTATCGGCTGTCGATCATCCATTTCTGGGCGATCATCTTTCTCTACATCTGGGCCGGGCCGCATCACCTGCACTACACCGCCCTGCCCGATTGGGCGCAGACGCTCGGCATGGTGTTCTCGATCATGCTGTGGATGCCGTCATGGGGTGGCATGATCAACGGCCTGATGACGCTGTCCGGCGCCTGGGACAAGCTGCGCACGGACCCCATCATCCGTATGATGGTGATGGCCATCGCCTTCTACGGCATGTCGACCTTCGAAGGTCCGATGATGTCGATCAAGACGGTCAACTCGCTGTCGCATTACACCGACTGGACCATTGGCCACGTGCACTCCGGTGCGCTCGGCTGGGTCGGCATGATCTCGTTCGGCGCAATCTACTTCATGGTGCCGAAGCTCTGGAACCGTGAGCGGCTCTACTCGCTGAGGCTCGTCACCTGGCACTTCTGGCTGGCGACCCTGGGGATCGTCGTCTACGCCGCCGTCATGTGGGTTTCCGGCGTCATGCAGGGCCTGATGTGGCGTGAATACGACGAGCAGGGTTTCCTGGTCTATTCCTTCGCCGAAACCGTGGCCGCCATGCATCCCTACTATCTCATGCGCGCCATTGGCGGGGCAATGTATCTCTCCGGCGCCCTGATCATGGCCTGGAACATCGCCATGACCATCCTCGGATACCAGCGCGAGGAGGAGCCGATGCCCGGCTCTGTTCCCGCCCTTCAGCCTGCCGAATAAGGAGCCAGACAATGGGCTTGATGGACAGACACGCACTCATCGAGAAGAACGCCACGCTTCTTCTCGTTGGCTCTCTTCTTGTGGTGACCGTCGGCGGCATCGTCGAGATCGCACCGCTCTTCTATCTCGACAACACGATCGAGAAGGTGGAAGGCATGCGCCCCTATTCGCCGCTCGAACTTGTCGGGCGCAACATCTATGTGCGCGAGGGCTGCTACCTCTGCCACAGCCAGATGATCAGGCCGTTCCGCGACGAAGTCGAGCGCTACGGTCACTACAGCCTGGCTGCCGAGTCGATGTACGATCATCCTTTCCAGTGGGGATCGAAGCGTACCGGGCCGGACCTCGCCAGAGTTGGCGACCGCTACTCGAATCTGTGGCATGTCGAGCATCTCACGGATCCGCGTTCGGTGGTGCCGGAATCGATCATGCCGAGCTACGCGTTCCTCAAAGACACGCCGATCGAGGTGGAGGACTTCTCGACGCATCTGGTTGCCAACAGGCGTGTCGGTGTCCCCTACAGCGATGACATGATCGCCCGCGCCAATGCCGACCTGATGGCGCAAGCCGATCCCAACGCCGACACGTCCGGCCTCGAAGCCCGCTACCCCAAAGCCAAGATCGGCGACTTCGACGGCAACCCGCAACAGGTCACCGAAATGGATGCCCTTGTCGCTTATCTCCAGATGCTCGGCACGCTGGTCGATTTCAAGAACTACGACGAAGCCGCGGGCTATCGCTGAGGGAGTTCTACCCATGGATTACAATTTGATGCGAGAGTTTGCCGACAGCTGGGGCCTGGTCGCCATGGCGCTTTTCTTTGTCGGCGCGACTGCCTTCGCGCTCCGCCCCGGCAGCCGCAAGCTGGCCGACGAAGCTGCCCGGATTCCCCTTGAGGACGAGTGACCATGAGCGACGAGCATATCGATGAAATCTCCGGCGTCTCGACCACCGGCCACGAATGGGATGGCATCCGGGAACTGAATAACCCGCTTCCCAGATGGTGGGTCATCACGTTTTACATCACCATTGTCTGGGCCATCGGCTACACCATCGCCTATCCGGCATGGCCCCTGCTGCACTCGGCGACGAAGGGTTTGCTCGGCTATTCCAGCCGCAACGAAGTCAGGAACGAGCTGACTGCGGCTGAAGCCGCCAAGGGCAAATACATCTCGGCGGTGGCGTCCAAGAGCGTCTCGGAGATCGCCGCGGACGATGGCCTGCGCGAATTCGCAATCGCGGCCGGTGGTGCCGCCTTCAAGGTCAATTGCGTACAATGCCATGGCTCCGGCGCCCAAGGTTCCAAGGGCTTTCCCAATCTCAACGACGACGACTGGCTGTGGGGCGGCAAGGCCGAGCAGATCCAGCAGACGATTACGCACGGCATCCGCTTCGCGTCCGATCCGGACACGCGCCTGTCGGAAATGCCTGCCTTTGGCGACATCATAACCGCTGACCAGATCGCTCAGGTCGGCACCTATGTCGCCAGCCTGTCGGGAAAGGTCCAGCATGCCGGCCTCGTCGAGCCCGGCGCCAAGGTCTTTGCTGAAAATTGCGTGGCCTGTCATGGCGACAATGCAAAGGGCAACAAGGAGCTGGGCGCCCCCGATCTGACCGATGCGATCTGGCTCTATGGATCCGGTGAGACAGCCATCGCCACCCAGGTCCGTGCGCCAAAACAGGGCGTCATGCCAGCCTGGGGCGCACGCCTGGGCGAGACCAAGGTCAAGGAGCTCGCCGTCTACATCCATTCGCTTGGTGGTGGGGAATAGGAAGCGGGGACCTGTTCCCGGCCCTTCGCCAGCCAAGCGACGAGGCCCGGCCATGCCGGGCCTCGACCTGTATTCGGCACCGGCAATTGACTTGCATCAACGCGCCTGCCCCCGCCCCGCGCCAAGACTTGCCTACGCTGGCAGCCTGGGCATGGGCAGATTGTCGCCTGCGCGAGTGGAGATGCATGTGCTGGACAATACGCAGGTAGAGCGGCTCGAAGCCGAAGCGGTCAATTCCGCCAAGGTGCGCCAGCCGATGTATGCCGCGCGCAAGAAGATATTCCCGAAACGGGCAACAGGGAACTTTCGTCGGTTCAAGTGGCTGGTGATGGCGATCACACTCGGTATCTACTACCTGACACCGTGGTTGCGATGGGACCGCGGCCCGTTCGCCCCGGACCAGGCCGTGCTGCTCGATCTCGCCAACCGGCGCTTCTACTTCTTCTTCATCGAGATTTGGCCGCAGGAATTCTACTATGTGGCCGGCCTTCTGATCATGGCCGGCGTCGGTCTTTTCCTGATCACGTCGACTATCGGTCGCGCCTGGTGCGGCTATACATGTCCGCAGACTGTATGGGTCGATCTGTTTCTGGTCGTCGAGCGCGCCATCGAGGGTGATCGCAACGCACGCATGAAACTCGATGCCGGCCCATGGACCGCCCGCAAGCTTGCGCTGCGGGCATCGAAACACGCCATCTGGCTGGGCATAGGGGCGGCGACGGGCGGCGCCTGGATCTTCTATTTTGCCGATGCGCCGACGCTGGTTGGCGAACTCTTCACCGGCACCGCGGCACCCGTTGCCTACATCACCGTCGCCGTGCTGACGGCCACGACCTATACGTTCGGCGGGCTGATGCGCGAACAGGTCTGCACCTACATGTGTCCATGGCCACGCATCCAGGCGGCCATGCTCGACGAAAGTTCGCTCACCGTCACCTACAATGACTGGCGCGGCGAACCGCGTTCGCGTCATGCCAAGACGGTGCAAGCCGCGGGACAGTCGGTCGGCGACTGCGTCGACTGCAATGCCTGTGTCGCGGTCTGCCCGATGGGGATCGACATTCGCGACGGCCAGCAGCTCGAATGCATCACCTGCGCGCTTTGCATCGACGCCTGCGACGGCGTCATGGGCAAGCTCGGCAGGGAACGCGGACTGATTTCCTACGCAACGCTCTCCGATTACAACGCCAACATGATGCTGGCGACCGCGGGCGGCTCCAGTTCAGTCAACCCGTCGCTGGTCAGGACCGCTGATGGCCTGTTCTCCGACAAGGTGGCGCATTTCCATGTCAGCAAGATCTTCCGGCCACGCACCTACGTCTACATGGGTCTGTGGTCGCTGATCGGCCTGGGTCTGCTCTATTCGCTGCTGACGCGCGACAGGCTCCAAGTCAATGTGCTGCACGACCGCAATCCGCAATTCGTAACGTTGTCCGACGGCTCCATCCGCAACGGCTACACCGTCAAACTGCTCAACATGATCCCCGAGCCGCGGATCATTGTTGTCACCATGCAGGGCTTGCAAGGAGGCGAAATGAGCGTGGTCGGAGACGACATCAAGGCGGGCCGCTCCTTTGCCATCCCGGTCGAGCCCGATCGCCTGAAAATGCTGAAGGTCTTCGTGCGCCAGCCGGCCGACCAAATCCGTGGCGCAGCGCAAACCTTCACGTTCCGTGTCGAGGACAAGTCGAGCTTCGAGGCGGACGAATACACCGCCACCTTCAACGCGCCGGAGATCGCCAGATGACCGCTAACGCTGAAAAAACCCGCGAATTCACCGGCAGGCACATGCTGTTCACCATCCTTGCCTTCTTCGGCGTGGTCATCGCGGTCAATCTGACGATGGCCACGCTCGCCAACACCAGTTGGACCGGCCTTGTCGTCGAGAACACCTATGTGGCGAGCCAGCAATTCAACAAGAAGGCCGAGGAGGGTCGCGCGCAAGCAGCCCTTGGCTGGACCGGCAGGCTGACCATCGCATGGGGCGAAGTTCGCTATGGCCTCACCGACGCCGCCGGCAAGCCGGTTCCCTTGCATGGCGTCAAGGTGCTGTTTCGCCATCCCGCCTACGAGAAAGAGGACAAGTCGGTCATCCTCGCGCCCGCCTCGGACCAGGAATTCGCAGCCCAGCACATGCCGAAGGACGGCGTCTGGATTGTGGAAGTCGACGCCGACGCCGGTCTGGAAAAGCCGTATCGCGACGTCCGCAGGATCATGATTTCCAATGGAGCGCTGCAATGAGTTGTTGTGCACCGGGCGCCGAAATGGCGCTTGATCTGGTCAACACCGGATCGGTCCTGCCGTCCAGCCAGGAGATCAGGCTGGCGAGCCGATCGCTCGGCGATGATCTCCGCCAGACCGATCTTTCAGTCCCCACGGTTCATTGCGCGGCCTGCATCGAGGCGATCGAGACGGCATTGGGAATGCTCGATCAAGTGGAGAGCACTCGGGTCAACCTGTCGACGAAGCGGGTCGCGGTCCGCTGGCGTGGAAACCAGGTGCCACCGTTCGTCGCCGCGCTGGGACGGCTAGGCTACGAGGCGCATCTGTTCGACCCCGAGGTCGACAACAAGGACAAAACGCTTTCGGAGCTGATCCGCGCCGTTGCTGTCGCCGGCTTTGCGGCGGGCAACATCATGCTGCTTTCAGTGTCGGTCTGGTCTGGCGCCGAAGGCGCAACGCGGGACCTGTTTCATTGGCTCTCGGCGCTGATCGCGATCCCGGCACTTGCCTTCGCGGGCGGCATCTTCTTCCGCTCGGCCTGGAACGCGCTGCGTCACGGCCGCATGAACATGGACGTGCCGATCGCGGTCGGGGTGTCCCTCGCCTACGCCATGAGCCTCTACGAGACGATCAACCATGGCGACCACGCCTATTTCGATGCGTCGGTGTCGCTGCTGTTCTTCCTGTTGATCGGCCGCACGTTGGATCACGTGATGCGCGAACGTGCCCGGACCGCCGTGAAAGGCCTGTCCCAGTTGGCCGTACGTGGCGCCATGGTGCTGCGCGGCGACGGCGCACGCGACTATCTGCCGGTTGGCGAGATCGAACCCGGCATGCTGCTGTTGATCGCAGCCGGTGAAAGGATACCCGTCGACGGCAAGGTCTCTCGAGGGACGTCGGACCTGGACTGTTCGCTTGTCTCGGGCGAGAGCACGCCCCGAAGCGTAGCGCCAGGCGAAGCCGTACAGGCTGGAGTCCTCAACCTGACCGGCCCGCTGACGATTGAGGCGACAGCCGCCGCGAAAGATTCGTTTCTGGCGGAAATGGTTCGGCTCATGGAAGCCGCTGAGGGCGGTCGCGCGCATTATCGCCGGATCGCCGATCGCGTTTCAGCGCTCTATGCTCCGGTGGTTCATCTCACCGCCTTCGTGACTTTCCTTGGCTGGATGGCGGCGACGGGCGACTGGCACCGGGCGACAACCATCGCCATTGCCGTTCTGATCATCACCTGCCCGTGCGCGCTCGGCCTCGCCGTGCCGATCGTGCAGGTGGTCGCCGCGCGGCGCCTGTTCGAGAACGGCATCATGGTCAAGGACGGTTCGGCCATGGAGCGCCTGGCGACGATTGATACAGCAGTGTTCGACAAGACCGGGACCCTCACGCTCGGCCAGCCCCGGCTGGTCAATGCGGGCTCGATGGATCCGGGCATGCTGGCAGTCGCGGGAGACATGGCCGCGCATTCCCGCCATCCGTTTTCAAGGGCCATAGCCGGCTTTGCCGCTCCTGGCGCGCGGCACAAATTCGATACCGTGACCGAGCATCCAGGGTTTGGCATCGAAGCCACCGACGCCGGAAGCACTTGGCGGCTAGGTCGACGCGGATGGGCTGGATGGAAGGCCCGGACCGGTGGTGAAGGCAAACATGGCTATGGCGGAACGGTGCTGACAAAAGACGGGCTCATTGTCGCGACCTTCAATTTCGAGGATGCGCTGCGCGCCGACGCCGGCTTGGCGATCAAGCTATTGAGCGACGCCGGGGTGTCGGTGCAGATGCTGTCGGGCGATACTGCGGGTGCCTGCGGTGAAGCCGCCGAGATGCTGGGTATCGAGGACTTCGTTCCGTGCCTGTTGCCATCCGGCAAGGTCGAGCGCATCGAGACCCTGGCGAAAGACGGACACAAGGTTCTGATGGTTGGTGACGGCCTCAACGACACGCCTGCACTGAGCGCGGCGCATGTCTCGATCGCACCGGCCACCGCCGCCGACATTGGCCGCAATGCGGCCGACTTCGTATTCCTGCGCGAAAGCCTTCTGGCTGTGCCTCTCGCGCTGGATGTCTCGCGCAAGGCGGGACACCTGATCCGCCAGAACATCGCGATTGCGATCGTCTACAAT
>NZ_RZQT01000126.1:0-18017 GCF_003998485.1 Mesorhizobium sp. M7A.F.Ca.CA.001.04.2.1 | reverse complement strand
TTTTGGAGCCATGTCACCAACGCATGACGCATATGAGAAAGCCGCATAGCAGCTCCTGTTTTCACTTAATGCCTTGTAAATGATCGTAAATTTTGGGCACCTTGCCCAAATCTGTCGCAATCGATGTCGCATTTCATATCAAGCGGTTCGCTTTTGCGATTTAGTTTCTGCTTACACAAGCCTATATCAGCGCCAGCAAACGAGCTGCCCCACTCCATCAAGCGAAGGCGACCCGTCTGAGCAACCGAATGGAGATGATTATGAAGCTTTTTGCCCGCCTCTTTGCCCGCCGCGAAATGAACCTGACCACCGCTCTCGAGCGTCAGCGTCTCGCCAACACCATGCCCGGCCAGACTGGCGCCATGAATGCGGCGCGCCTCGGCTTCGTCGCCTGAAGATTTTCCAGGCAGCGCATCCCTGCCGCTGCTTTAAAACTACAACGCCGCCTGGCTCCAGCCAGAGCGGTGTATTTGTTCTGCGCACAGGCTGTACGCTGCCTGTCCCTTGAACAGTTCGTGCCACTTCCGGGCCCCGCTGCACGCCGATTGCCCATTTGCGACCCATGTCGCAAATTTAATCTTGTCGTAGCGGCGTAGCCGATTGACAGACATGGTTTTTCCTGATGTCGCTATGCTATTCGCGACATCCTGTTCGCGCCATGGCTGTGTGAGGTTCCCTTGAACGCCGTAAAGCATCCGATCAAGCGGTCGTTTGTATTCTTCCTTATTCCCGATTTCACCATGATCGCCTTTGCGACCGCGCTCGACCCGCTGCGCTCGGCTAATCGCATGCTCGGCTACGAGGCCTATCGATGGCGCCTCGCCAGCATCGACGGCAAGCCGGTGCGCGCCTCGAACGGAGTCGAATGCGCGGTCAACACGTCGCTCGAGGATGAACGCAAGAAGATGGCAGGCCCCGATCGGCCGAACATGGCCATCGTCTGCAGCGGCATCAATGTCGAGCGCTACCAAAACAAGTCCGCCTTCGCCTGGCTGCGCGAGGAATATAATCGCGGCGTCGCCGTCGGCGGCCTGTGCACCGGCGCGCATATTCTCGCCGCCGCCGGCCTGTTGTCCAACAAGCGCTGTGCCATCCACTGGGAGAACCTGCCGGGCTTTTCCGAGGCGTTCCCGAAGGCCAATGTCTTTGCCGACCTCTTCGAGATCGACCAGAACATCTACACCTGCGCCGGTGGCACTGCCGCACTCGACATGATGCTGAAGCTGATCGGCGACGACTTTGACGAGAACCTCGTCAACCGCGTCTGCGAGCAGGTGCTGACCGACCGCGTGCGCAGCCCCACCGACCGCCAGCGCCTGCCGCTACGCGCCCGCCTCGGCGTCCAGAACTCGAAAGTGCTGACCATCATCGAACTGATGGAGGGCAATCTGTCGGAGCCGCTGTCACTGATCGAGATTGCCGATCATGTCGACCTGTCGCGCCGCCAGATCGAGCGGCTGTTCCGCACCGAGATGGGCCGCTCCCCCGCCCGCTATTATCTCGAAATCCGGCTCGACCGCGCTCGGCACCTGCTGATCCAGTCCTCGATGCCAGTGGTCGAGGTGGCGGTCGCCTGCGGCTTCGTCTCGGCCTCGCATTTCTCCAAATGCTACCGCGAACTCTACGCCCGCTCGCCGCAGCAGGAGCGCGTCGACCGCAAGCAGCTGCTGGCCGCCTGAGCAGAGGTGTCACGTGAGTACGAGAACGAATCGACCCGAAAGGCTGGCCGACCGGCGCATCTTTCCTCTCGATGTCGAAAAATGGGTAGCGTTCAAGGCGGCTCTGGACGCCCCGAAACGTGATCTTCCTCGCCTCAAGCGTCTGTTGAGCGAGCCAAGTATCTTTCCAGATGATCAGGCTGTGTCGGTCTGACTACGCCTGCGCCGTGCGCATCGCCTCGACCCGAATATCCTCGGTCAGCCGCGCTTTCAGCGCCGAGAATTCCGGGCTGGTTTTCAGCGTGTAATGGCGCGGATGCGGCAGGTCGATGGCGACATCCGACTTGATGCGGCCGGGCCGCGCCGTCATCACGATGACGCGCGAGGCCATGAAGATCGCCTCCTCGATGTCATGGGTGACGAACAGCACCGTCTTTTGGCGCCGTTCCCAGATGCCGAGCAGCAGTTCCTGCATCAGACCGCGCGTCTGGTTGTCGAGCGCGCCGAACGGCTCATCCAGCAACAGGATCTCCGGATCGTTAGCCAGCGCCCGGGCGATCGCCGTGCGCTGCTGCATGCCGCCGGAGAGCTGCTTCGGCCAATGGTTCTCGAACCCTTTCAGGCCGACGAGATTGACGTAGGAAGCGACGACCCCGTCCCGCTCCCTTTCGGGCATTCCGCGTTCGCGCAAGCCGAAAGCGATGTTCTGCGCCACAGTCAGCCAGGGAAACAGCGTGTAGGACTGAAAGACCATGCCGCGATCCGGCCCCGGCCGGGTCACCGCCTTGCCGTCGAGCAGCACACGGCCCTCGCTCGATGCTTCCAGGCCCGCGACAATCCTGAGCAGTGTCGACTTCCCGCAGCCGGACGGCCCCAGAATAGTGATGAAGTCGTTGGCGGCGACCGCCAGGTCGATCGGCATCAGCGCCTTGACCGGCTGACCGCCGCGCACGCCGGCAAAGGTGCGCGAAACGCCCTCGATGAGAAGCTTGTTCACGCCAGGCTCCACGGAAAGAGCCAGCGGTTGAAGGCCTTGAAGGCGAAGTCGGACAACAGCCCGATCAGTCCGATGACGATGATGCCGAAGATGATCTGACCCGTCGCCAGCCGCGACTGACTGTTGATGATCATGTAGCCGATGCCGGATGACGAGCCGATCAGTTCCGCGACGATGACATAGGTCCAGGCCCAGCCGAGCACCAGCCGCAGCGTCTCGGCGATCTCCGGCGCATTGGCCGGCATAATCACCCGGTCGACGATGCCGCTGTTGGTGGAACCCAGCGTGTAGGCGGCCTCGACCAGATCGCGTCGTGTGCCGCCAACTTTGACCGCGATGATGAGGACGATCTGGAACACCGAGCCGACGAAGATGACCAGCAGTTTTTCCAGCTCGCCGATGCCGGCCCACAAGATGAGCAGTGGGATGAATGCCGACGCAGGCAAGTAGCGGGCGAAGGAGACAAAAGGCTCCAGAAACGCCTCCACCGGCTTCCAGGCGCCCATCGCGATGCCAAGCGGCACCGCGACGACCGAGGCAAGCAGGAAACCGCCGAAGACGCGCCAGATGGTGATCAGAACGTCGAGCCAGAAACGGTCTTCGACCAAAAGCCGCCAGCCATCCCGCAGCATCGACAGCGGATCGGCGAGGAAGATGCGGTTGACGTGGCCGCCTAGCGTGATCCAAGCCCAGAAGGCCACGAAAAGCACGAAGAAGGAAATGCCGAGCACGGTTCGGATGCCCGGCGAGACGGGATGCAAGGGGCGCATCGTCAAATCGTCGCCATTTTCAAATGGTCCCCATGCTCAAATCGCGCTTTGTCCAAGAGAAGGCGGCAGCGCCAGGCGCCGCCGCTTGATGGTCAAAGGCCGAACGATCAGTTCGAAACCGCGCTGGTGTCAGCCAACGTGGTGACGTCGGGCGCTTCCTTGATCAGTCCCATCTGCAGCAGCAGTTCGCCAGCGGTCTTGGAAAAGTCCTGGAATTCCTTGGTGAAGAACTGTTTGTTCTCCGCCCGGTCGGCCCATTTCAGGTATTTCGCCGAATCCTCGAATTCCTTGGCCGACTGTTTCACGTCGGCACCCATGGTCTCGTAGGATTTCTGCGGATCGCTCTTGATCAGGTCGAGTGCATCAAAATAGCTGTCGGCCAGCGCCTTGGCGGCATCCGGATTGGTTTTCAGGAATTCGGGTGTGCAGCCCACCGTGTCGAGCACCATCGGGTAGTCGAGCGTCGTCGCCAGGATATGGCCCTGGTCCGACTTGTCGCGCACCGCCGAGATGAACGGCTCGTAGGTGACGGCGGCGTCGTTCTGCCCGGCGAGGAAAGCTTGCGCCGCCGCATCAGGCTCCAGATTGACGACGGTGACGTCCTTCGTCGACATGCCGTTCTTGTTCAGCACCCAGGCGAGCATGAAATAGGGCGACGTGCCCGGCGCCGATGACGCGACGTTCTTGCCCTTGAGATCGGCGACGGTCTTGATGTTGTTGCGGGCGACGATGCCGTCGGCGCCGTAGGATTTGTCGAGCTGGAAGATCTGCTTGGTGGTGACGCCGCTGGCGTTCCACACCAGCCAGGTCTCCACCGTGGTGGCCGCGCATTGCAGGTCGCCGCTGGCGATGGCGAGCGGCCGGCTCGCTTGCGGCACCTTTTTCAAGGTCACGTCGAGTCCGTGTTTCTCGAAGATGCCCGCCTGCTTCGCAAGCGTCAGCGGCGCGAAGCCTGTCCAGCCGCTGATGCCGATAGTGACCGAGGTGGCAGCCATCGCCGGTGCGGACAGGCCGGCGGCAAGTGTCAGAGTTGCGGTAAGAACGGCGATCCTGTTCATGTCGGTTCCCCTTTTGTTTTTGCTGGGGAATTGTCTCACAGACGCCAATCGGCTTGTCAATGAACAGCTTGGTGAGGCAACCGGCAGGCCCGGCTCTGCTGTCGGCCAATGGCTACCACCGCCAGAAATCCATCGTGGCTATCCAAAATGGCCTCAATAATCGTCGCAGGTGCACTCCGCCGACGATATACGGTCATTCCAGTCGCTGCCGCCGAAATCGCGGATCCGGCGCCGGATCTCGATCGAGCGGCCACCCATCCGGGAGTCCTCATAGGCAATGAGTGTGCAACCCCGGCGCACGATCACCGACGACACACGGTCGTTCCAGAACTGGCCGCCGCGAAAGTTCACGGAATCGTCGGGGCCCATACCGATGGACCGACCGCGAAAATTCGCGTGCTCGAACATCATGCAGGCGGGCTCATCATTGTATTGGGCGCTGGCGGCGTCGGCAAAAAGCACGGACGCGACAGCAGTCAGGATGGCTAGACGTTTCATCTGATGTTTCCTCGGTTTTTGCCGCGGCCCCTCCGACTGGATAGCGCGGTCCGGCCAATTTGCCAATGCTTCGGTCGCCTAGCGGCTGTCAAACATCCAGCTGCGGTTGCGCCACATTTTCTCGCCGACCAGGCAGTCGGTGGCGGGCTTGTCCTGCGCCAATACCATCGGCGGATGCGTGGCTTCTTCTGCCGCCCATTGCGGCGAGGCCGGGCCGGCGAGTTCCAGCACCAGCTTGCGACGGATGGCTTCGGGAAACTGCGTCCAGTCGTTGACCGGAATCATGAAGGCTCCGGGTCCGCCGATGACGCAGTCGCTGTAGTAGCGATCGAGATTGCTGACGTCGTAGGCGCCGGAAAAACCGCCTCGCGTCATCAGCGGCAGGCCGTTGATGACGATGCCTTGCTTGATCAGATCGTCGCGGGTCAGGTTGACCGGCGCGCCTTGATTG
Source organism: Mesorhizobium sp. M7A.F.Ca.CA.001.04.2.1 (assembly GCF_003998485.1). Taxonomy (NCBI): domain Bacteria; kingdom Pseudomonadati; phylum Pseudomonadota; class Alphaproteobacteria; order Hyphomicrobiales; family Phyllobacteriaceae; genus Mesorhizobium; species Mesorhizobium sp. M7A.F.Ca.CA.001.04.2.1. Next base: position 12,585 of record NZ_RZQT01000126.1, on the reverse strand, counting down.
TTGGGGCCATCGCCCGAAATGTCGATGACCCGCTTCGTGCCCTGGTAGCCGCTTTCGGCGAACAGGTCATTGCCGAACTCCAGCGCTCCGGAGATCGAGGTGCGCCGCGCGCTGTTGGGCGGCTGAGCGGATAGTTGCGCAACCACCCGCTCGGCGTCGGTGCGGCTGGCGATCACCGTCCACGGCACGATGACGCGCTGCCAGTTGGTGCCGGCCCATTCGACATAGGTGACGGCGATCTTGCCATAAGCGCCATCGGCAATGGCCTGCAGCACATTGTCGTGCGTCAGTGCCGCGGCGTAGCCGTGACGCTGGATCTCGAGTTCGTCCGGAGACATCGACAGCGAGACATCGACGGCCAGCACCAGCTCGACATCGACGGGCTCGTCAGCTTGGGCCGCGGGCGTCAACCAGAGCGTCAGTGCGAACGCGGCGCAGCCTGAAAGGAAATGTCTTGCGCAGGCAAAAGCAGACATGCCGCGAAGGTAAGCGAAAACCGTCGGCTTAAAAAGAGAAAAGCCCGGCCGATGGCCAGGCTTTTGCCTTCATGCCCTTTGCGCCGGCTAGCAATCAGCTGCGCGGCTTCAAATTCTCCGGATCGTAGAGCGGCTTGTAGCCGACAGCCGCCACTTCGACCGGATATGTCTCACCGAAATACTCGATCGTGAGCTTGCGGCCTTCCTGGGCGTACGCCCACGGCAGATAGGCAAGACCGATATTCTTGCCGATGGTCGGGCCATAGGCCATCGAGGTGGTGAAGGACCGCCGGCCGAGTTCGTCGACCAGCGTCTCGCCGGTCTTCGGATCCATCACCGGCATGGTGCCGACGGGATAGCGGGCAACGCCTTTGGAATCGACATTCTCGGTCATCACCAGCGTGCACAGCATGGCCGGTTGGTGCTCGCGGGCGCGGTATTCGACGTGCTTCGCCTTGCCGCAGAAATCGTTCTCCTTGACCTTTGGACGAGCGAGATCCGCTTCGAGCAGATTGTACTCGGTCAGAAGGTCGGCGTTCTGCAGGCGCAGGCTCTTTTCCATGCGGCGCGTGTTGGCATAGGTCTCCACACCGAAAGGCATCACGCCGGTCGAGCGCAGCGCATCCCACACAGCGAGACCGTCCTCGTAGCGCATATGCAGTTCCCAGCCCTGCTCGCCGACATAGGAGATGCGGAAAGCGGTGACGTCCTTGCCGCCGATCCGGACCGGCTTGATCGCCGCGAATGGGAAGTTCTCAACAGAGAGCCCGTCCGGGTTTTCGACCACCTTCTGCAAGGTCGCCCGGGCGTTCGGCCCCCAGATGCCGATGGTCACATAGTTCTCGGTCACGTCGGTGATGGTGACGTCGAAACCTTTGTCCTGTGCCGTGCGGCGCATGTACTGGAAGTCGCGCGGGCCAGCGTCCGCGCCGTCGATCAAACGACAGCGGTCGGCCATGCGAATGACGGTAAAGTCGGCCCGCACCATGCCTTCCTCGTCGAGGAAGTGGGTGTAGATGCCCTTGCCGATGTTGTTGTCGCCGCCAATCTTGGCTGCGCACAACCATTCCAGCAGCGCGACATGGTCTGGACCTTCGATGTCGTACATGGCGAAATGCGACAGGTTGACGATGCCGCAATCCTCGCTCATGGCGAGATGTTCGGCATTGGAGACGCGCCAGAAATGGCGGTTGTCCCATTCGTTCTCACGCACCGGCACCCGGTTGCCGTATTTCTCCAGGAGATGCTCGTTGGCGGCATAGCCGTGGGCGCGCTCCCAGCCGCCGAGTTCCATGAAATAGCCGCCGAGTTCCTTCTCGCGTTCCCAGAACGGCGAGCGCCGGATATTGCGGGCCTTGGAGAACGGCTCGCGCGGATGTACCGCCGGATTGTAGACCTTCATCGCCGTCTCGGTGCAGCGGTCCCAGATGAACTGCTCCTTGGTCTGGTGCGGATAGAACCGTGCATAGTCGATGGCATGGTGATCGATTGCGGTGCGGCCGTCGGTCATCCAGTCGGCGATCAGCTTGCCCATGCCGGGACCATCCTTGACCCAGATGGCAACGGCATACCACAGACCCCGCACCTTCTGGCTTTCGCCCATCGACGGGCCGCCATCCGCGGTTACCTGGAGAAGTCCATTGAACGAATGGCTCTCATTATAGCCGAGTTCGCCGAGGATCGGCGTCAGTTCCATGGCGCGTTCGAGCGGCGCCAGGATCTGTTCCATGTCGAGATCGCGTTGCGACGGCGAAAGCCGCGCCTGGTCCTTCTCCAGCAGGTCGCGCGGGTGGCAAAGGCGCGGATTGGTCTCTTCGTAATAACCCCATTCGATCTGCCCGCCCTCGGCGGTCTTGGGATCACCGGTGTCGCGCATATAGGCCGAGTTGCCCTGGTCGCGCAGCAGCGGCCAGCCGATCTCCTTGCCGGTGCCGGCGAACTCGTTGTAGGGGCCGAAGAAGGTCAGCGGATGGTCGATCGGCATGACCGGCAGGTCTTCGCCGACCATTTCCGCTATCAGCCGGCCCCAAATCCCGGCGCAGACGACGACATAGTCGGCCTCGATGGTGCCGCGGTCCGTTACCACGCCTGATATGCGGCCGTCCTTGACGACCAGCGACCGGGCCGATGTGTTGGCGAAGGATTTGAGCTTGCCCGACGCTTCCGCCTGGTCGACCAGCTTGCCGGCGACCGTCTGCGAACGCGGGATGACCAGACCGGCATCGGGATCCCAAAGACCACCTTGAACAATCGCTTCTTCGATGAGCGGAAATTTTTCCTTGATCTCGGCCGGCTCGATCAGGCGGGCGCGCGTGCCAAACGCCTTGGCCGAGGCGATCTTGCGCTTGATTTCTTCCATTCGGCTGTCGTCGCCGACACGCGCGACCTCGAGGCCGCCGATACGCGCGTAATGACCCATCTTCTCGTAGAAATCGATGGAGTAGAGCGTCGTCCAGCACGACAGGAAATCGTGGCTGGTGGTGTAGCAGAAGTCGGAGGCGTGCGCCGTCGAGCCGATATCGGTCGGGATACCTGATTTGTCGATGCCGACAATGTCATCCCAGCCGCGTTCGATCAGGTGATGGGCGATCGATGCGCCGACAATACCGCCCAGGCCGACGATGACGACCCTCGCCTTTTTCGGAAACTCTGCCATTGCCCGCGACTCCAAAGTGATAAAGCGGGCGGACTATAGGGCGGAGCGGCAGGGCGATTGAAGCCTGTTTGCGACATTGGCAAAAAGCCGAGCGACCAGACGGCAGAATGCTTCACATCGGGCGCCTGGGGCGGTTCGCTTTTCGGTGGGCTAACTCAGGCGAAGGCCCAGATGTCTTCGGCCTGGAAGCCGACCTGATAGCCTGATGTCTTCAGCTTGACCACGACCTGGCCGATCTCGGCGGCCGGCAGCGCGCCAACCTCGACCTTGATCATGCCGGGGCGGTAGCGCTTGAGGTCGAGCTGTTCGAAAACGATCCAGTCGGCGCCCTCGCAATCGACGAGGAAGGCATCGATATGGATGATGCCGTTGCGGTCGAGCAGCGTCTGCAAGGTCTCGGATGGCACCTCGATGTCCCTGAGGTGCGGGGCGAACTTGTTGAAGTTGGCGTCGGCCTCGCCCCAGGCATTCTTGCCCGACATCAGATTGGTGTCGGTGACCGACGAACAGCCGATGAATTCGATGGGCAGCGTGCCGGACTCGAGCGCGGCGGCATCGAAGGTGTGGACGGTGATCGTCCCCTTGGCCTTTGTCACCGCCACCGGCTCGATGATGAACCGGCCGGTGTCGGGATAATTGGCGCGCAGCCGTTTCTGATTGTACGGGATCGGCTCGACCAGCATCGCGCGTGCGCCAGCTATGCGGTGCAGCCACGGCGTCACATCGTCGAACAGCGCGCCGTCGCAGGCGCCGACATTGACCATCTGGAACGGCCGCCCTGCCCCACCAAACCGCGCCTTCAGCGCCGCCTTGGCCAGGAACTTCGTGCCGCGCAGCGATGGTCCGCGGTCGAGAACGCCACTGGGAAGACCGAGCGACAGGGCAACGCGCGCCAGGCTGGATAGCGAACTCATGACTTGTCTCCAGGAATGATTTGCATGGCAGCGCGATTCTGACCGCGAGCCGCGGCCGCCCACAACGCCATGAGCGGCGTCGCCAGCAGCAGGAATGGCGGGATCAGATGCGGAAAATAGATGCGCGTGTCGTGGATCGGGAAGACGGTGAACTTCGCCAGCGCGCCGAGCACCAGTGCCGCAAACAGGATGCCGGCGCGGCGATCGAGGCGGAAGCCGGCGCGGGAGGCGGCAAACCAGCCGGCCAGTGCCAGCACCGACACCCCGACCCAGCTGTTCAGGTTGACGGCACGCAGCAGCGAGGTGGCAAATGCCCTGAGATAGGCAACGATGGAGAATGGCGGCTCGAACCCGTCCATATTGTAATGCTGCTCTATGCTGGAGAACCACAGATGCGGCCACCAGCCGGGATGATGCGCCCAGTGCGAGATGGCAAAATAGGCAACGAAGGAAGCGGCAAAGCCGGCCAGCGCGCCCCACGATTTCTGCCGGAAGGCGACCAGCAGCACGGTAAAAACAGCAAGGAAAACAATGTTGTCCGGCCGCACCATGAAGGCGAGGAAGAGCAGGATCGCGGTCGCCATCTCGCGCCCGCGGACATAGGCATAGAGCCCGCCGAGCAGCAGCGCTGACGTGAGCAGATCCGGCGTCGAAGCGCGCGCCGCATCGCCGAAATCGGCCATGATCAGCATCGCGCCGACCACAGGCGCCAAGGCCAGTGCCCCCTCGGAGCGCAGCCACATCAGGGCGATCGCGCCGAACAGCAGAACCGAGACCACTGAGACCAGGCGCATCGCCTCGACCGGCGACATCACCGCGCTCATCGTCGACAGGACCTCGGCGTAGAGGAACTTGATCCTGTACATGCCGAGCAGCGAATGGAAATCGGCGGCATTTTCTGTCATGTGGCTGCGGAAGCCGCCGCCATCATCGGTCAGCGCCTTATAATCGCTTGCCGAAACGCCCGATTTGACTGTGTTGTAGGCATAGTCGTGCAGGGCTTGTGCATTGGGATAGGTGCCCTCCTCCGATATAGCGAGATAGGGCAGCATGTCCCAGTTGGCGTCGGGCATCACCCATGCCGTGAACGCTGTAAAAAGGATGTAGAGCGCGAAGGCCGCAGCGCCGATCGGTGCCGCCAGCCGCGCATAAGTCCCCTCGCCCCACGCCAGGCCGGCTCCGGTGAGCCGGTCGAGTGGGTTTTGTGGAGCGGGCGACTTGGTCAGCATCGTTGTACCCAGCGAACTCGCTTAACGAACCTGGCTTTTGACGAAATCCTTCACGATCGACACGATGCCGCGCGACAGCAGGCTGTCGAAGGCATCGACGAAGCGGTCGACATGCTCGCGCTGGCAGATCAACGGCGGCTCCAGCCGGATGACGTTTCGGTTGTACTCGGTGAAGGCGACCAGCACGTCGTAGTCGCGCAGCAGCAGCGCGCCGACGAAGCCCGACAGCGAGCCCTTCAGCTTGTCGTCGAGCACGCTGACGATCGGCCGCAGCACCATCGGCAAGGTCTGCGAGAAGTCGTGGAACTCCAGGCCGACCATAAACCCCTTGCCGCGCACATCCTTGATGATCTTGGGGTACTTTTCCCTGAGCGCCTGCAGGCGCTGCAGCAAATAGTCGCCGGTGACGGCGGCATTGTCGATCAGGCCCTCGTCGTAGAGCACGTTGAGCCCTTCGATCGAGGTGACGCAGGCCTCGCCCATTCCGCCGAAGGTCGCCATGGCATGGATCATCGCCGTTTTCGGCGTGCCATAGGCCTTCATGTAGACCTCGCGCCGCGCAATCATCGCGCCGACCGCCGCCTTGCCGGCGCCGAGAGACTTGGCCAGCGCCGTCACATCGGGAACGACGCCGTAATGTTCGAAGGCGTAGAAGCGGCCCGAACGGCCGTAGCCGCACTGAACTTCGTCGGCGACCCACAGCACGCCATACTGGTCGCACAACGCGCGCAGCTTCTGCCAGTACTCGGCAGGCGCCTGGATGATGCCGCCGCCGCCCTGGATGGTTTCCAGCACGATGACGCCGACCTCCGGGTCGGAACGGAACAGGCGCTCGACCGCCTCGATGTCGGCAAACGGGATGCGGACCGTGTTTTCGGCCACCTTGAAGTCGGCGCGGTAGAGCTGGCCGTCGGTGATGCCGAGCACGCCCTTGGTCTTGCCGTGGAAGGAATTCTCGGCATAGACGATCTTCGGTCGCTTCGGACCGGCGGCGCGCTCGGCGAGCTTAACCGCCGCTTCCATCGCTTCCGAGCCGGACGAACCCAGAAACACCATGTCGAGATCGCCGGGCGAGCATTTCGCGATGTTGTGCGCAAGTGCCGCCGCATATTGCGACATGAAGGCGATGGCGATTTCCTGGCGCTTCTCCTCCTGGAATTTCTTGCGTGCTTCCAGGATGCGCGGATGGTTGTGGCCAAAGGCCAGCGAACCGAAGCCGCCGAAGAAGTCGAGGATCTTGCGGCCGTTCTGGTCGATGTAGAACATGCCTTCGGCGCGCTCGATCTTGATCTTGTGGAAGCCGAGCAGCTTCATGAAATGCAGCTGGCCGGGGTTGAGATGCGCCTTGAACAGGTCGGTCATTGCCGCGACGTCCATCGCCTTGGCCTGCTCGACGCTGATCAGGTTGGGCTTGGCGATGGTGGCGGGCGACAGCGCCGGCGCACTGACCATGGTGCGCGCATTCGTCTGTTCGGGCTTGGCCATGACGGTCATTTCAATCTCCTGTCTGCACGCACGACCGTAATCGTGCGCAACGAAAGCTGTTTTGCGAGCCGCTATTCGGCGGGCACATGTTTGGTGGCGACCGCGTGCCCGGCTTTCTTGGCGCGGTACTCGCTATAGGCGGCGATCAGCATGTCCTCGTCGCGATATTGCGGCGCCCAGCCGAGCTGACGCCCGGCCTTGGACACGTCGAGCACGCATTCCTCGTCGGCGATCAGATACTGTTCTGGGTCCATGATCGGCATGTTCATCAGGTCGAGCAGGTCCAGCGTGCGCTTGACCGCCCAACCCGGTGTCGGGATCAGGATCGATTTCGAGCCGGCATGCCTGATCAGATCGCCGAGCAGCTTCTTGACGGGCGGTGGATTGAGCGAACCCAGATTATAGGCCTCGTTTGGCACGCCGGCCTTCCAGGCCGCGCGGGCGGCTTCGGCGCAGTCGAACACCGAGATGAACTGATAAGGGTTCCTGCCCGAACCGATCATCGGCACCGGAAAATTCCAGTCGATCAGCTTGAACAGTTTTTCGAGAATGCCGAGCCGGCCGGGACCGATGATCAGACGCGGGCGAAACAGCGAGATCGACATGCCGCGCTTGCGCCACTCGGCCGCCAGCTCCTCGGTCTTCTGCTTCGACCAGCCATATTCGCCCAGCGGCGCCACCGGGTGCTCCTCGGTCATAGGCTGCGTGACCGTGTGGCCGTAGATCATGTCGGTCGTGTAGTGGACGAGTTTTGACGCACCGGCTCCGTCCATGGCCTGCATGATGTGCTCGGTGCCATGGAAATTTACAGGGAAGAAGAAGTCATGCCGCTTGGCGCGCACCTGGATCGGCGACAGCATCTTGGCCGACAAATTGTAGACCATGTCGTCGGCCTTCAGCCCAATCGCGGCGACCGAGGCCGGATCGGTGACGTCGCATTGGATAAAGCGGACGCTGCGGTAATGCGGCAGGTCGCTCTTGACGATGTCGGCGACGACAACCTCTTCACCATCGGCCACAAGCTTCGGGGCAAGATGGCGGCCGACGAAACCGTCACCGCCGAAAATCATATGTCTCATCGAACGATCTCGTTTGCTTGGATCTTGTCGGGCGTGATGGAAGCGGCCTGGTCCTCATGCCCTTGCCCACCCAAATCCCGGCCACTTTGCGCGATCAGCACCGTGCCGACGCAGATGAAGGCGATGCCGGCGATCCGCCAGCCATTAAGGTCCTCGCGGAAGACGAAATAAGCGAAGATGGCGACGGCAACATAGGCGAGGCTGAGGAACGGATAAGCGAAGGAGAGCTCGACCTTGGACAGCACATAGAGGTGCGAGGCCATCGAGATGACGAAGGTACACAGGCCAAGGAACACCCAGGGGCTGAAGACGATCTGCAGCAGCTTGACGAGCGGATTGACGCCCTCGAACGAGATCGGTCCGAGCGACATCATGCCTTGCTTCAGCATCAGCTGCGCCGCGGCATTGGTCATGACTGTAAAGAGAATGAAGACGATGTATTTCATGAGTTCCAAGCCACCCCTTCACGCTTCCTACTACAAACCCGCAAACATTTGGTGAAGTCCCAACATTGTTTTGAGTGAATCGCGCTATCAACCATCTGTTAACCAATAATTATTCGGATTTTATCTATTCGGCAGCCTCGACCGAGCCTCGCCGCGTATCCAATCTCTTCGCGGTGCGCGCCCAGAAGTCGGACATGAAGGCGTGGTCGCGGAGCGCTTCCAGCCGCTGCCATTCGGGAAAGGACGAAGCGAAGATTTCGGCCCCCATGCGGGCGTCCTTGTACGGATTGACCGCGCCGCCGGCCTCGACCGTGATGCGGTCGAGCTCCCGCAGCAATGTCAGCGTCGCGGCGCCCCTGTTGGGGAAATCCAGTGTCAGCGTGTAGCCGGGACGCGGAAACGACAGCAGCGCCGGCGAGCGGATGGAGCCGAAGCGTTTCAGCACCGTGAGGAACGAGCCCTGCCCGGCTTGCCTTGCAGCCGCCAGCAATGCCGGCACGGCCTCGCGCGCCGTCTGTTCCGGCACCACGCTCTGGTGCTGGAACAGCCCTTTCGGCCCATAAAGCCGGTTCCAATCGCGCACGCCGTCGAGCGGGAAGAAGAAGCCCTGGTAGCCGGCCTGGCGCGGCACCGTTGCCCGGCTCTTCCTCCACCTGTAGGCAGCGTTGAAGGCGGTCAGGAACGGCCGGTTGAGCACGTTGAACGGCGGCTGGACCGGCACCGAGAAATTGCCGCCGGCGCGCGAAGCGGCATGCGAGCCGTGCTCGGCGTGATTGCCAGTGAGCAGCAGGCCGCGACCGCTGTTGCGACCGCCGGCAAGCTGGTCGATCCAGGCGACCGCATATTCGTTGGCCTGATCGGCCGCCGCGGCCAGGTCGAAGAATTCGCAGAGGTCACGAAACGGCGTCGCCCTTTCGACGATGTCGAGGGAATGCACCCGCATCAGCCGGATCGAGGCCGACAGAATGAGGCCGGTCAGCCCCATCCCGCCGATCGTCGCCGCAAACAGCCGCGCATTGTCTGTCGCCGAGCAGCGATGGGTCTTTCCATCGGACCTGAGCAGCGTGAAGCTCTCGACATGGCAGCCGAAGGTGCCGCGCCGGTGATGGTTCTTGCCATGCACGTCATTGGCGATGGCCCCGCCGAGCGTGACGAATTGTGTGCCTGGCACAACGGCGGGGAAGAAGCCGTAGGGGGCAGCGTGGGCGATGATGTCGGACAACAGCACGCCGGCATCCGCCTTGAGAACACCGGTTTCGGCGTTGAAGGCGTGGATCCGGTTCAGCGATCGCATATCGACGACCGCTCCGGCCCCGTTCTGGCAGGAATCGCCGTAGGAGCGGCCATTGCCATAGGCAAGCAGCGACGCCGGCTTGGCCTGACCGCCCTTCAGCAGCGCGATCGCCTCGTCGGCACCGATGGCGCGCGGCGCCGGCGGCGTGGCAAGGCCAAAGCTTGGGAAACGTCCGGCGGCCATGCCTACCAGCCCCCGATGACCAGCATCACCGCACCGATCAGCACCACGATCTGGCTGCGCCAGTCGCGGATGATGAAGACGACCGGATCGTCATGCATCTCGTTGCGGCGCGCCAGGATCCAGACGCGCATGGTAAGATAGAGCACGATCGGCGCCAGCGGCCAGATCAGCCATGGATGCGGATAGAGTTCCCGCACCGCGACACTGTCCATGTAGAGCGCCAGCACCAGCGCCGAGGAGAAGGCCGAGGCCATGCCGGCCTGGGCGACGATCTCCTGGTCTTCGGTGCGATAGCCGCGACCGGCAATGCGCTCGCCGGGCGGAATGGCGGTGGTGCGCAGTTCGACGAAGCGCTTCACCAGCGCCAGCGACAGGAAGAAGAAGATGGAGAAGGCCAGCAGCCAAAACGAGACGTCGACGCCGGTCGCCGCCGCGCCGGCCAGGACGCGGATCGTGTAGAGGCCGGCGAGCGTCAGCACATCGACCAGCAGCATGCGCTTGAACGACAGCGAATAGGCAGTGGTGACGACCATGTAGCCGCCGAGCACAGCCATGAATTCGGGCGACAGGAATAGCCCGGTGCCGATGCCGATCGCCAGAAGCACCGCGATCGCCCCAAGTCCGAACGGGATCGACAGCGCGCCGCTGGCGAACGGCCTGTTGCGCTTGGTGAGGTGTTTGCGGTCGAGCGCGAGGTCGAAGAAATCATTGAGGATGTAGATGGCCGATGCCACCGCGCTGAACGAGACGAATGCCAGCAGGCATTCCCAGATCATGTCGGTGTTGAAATATTCATGCGAGAGCACCATCGGCACGGCGATCAGCGAATTCTTCAGCCACTGATGCACGCGCAGCATCTTGACGATGGTCCGCAAAGTCGGCTTCGGCGCCGGCACCGTCTCGGCGCCATGTGCCGCCAGCCAGCGCGCGGCATGGCGGTCGGGCGCGACGACGATCGCGTTGCGTGCGGCATCGAAGACCTGGAGGTCATGGCGGCTGTTGCCGGCGTAGTCGAAACCGCCATCGCCATAGGCTGCGATCAGCGAGGCGCGCTTCCTGCCCGAGGTGAGATTGGCGAGACCATCGGTGGCCAGCACCTGGTCGAAAATGCCGAGATGGGCCGCGATGGCGTCGGCGAACTTGCGCGGCGTACCGGTCGCCAGCACGATCTTGCGGCCCTCGGCGTGCTCGGTCCGGAGGCGGCAAAGCAGCACCTCGCGATAGGGCAGCGATGCCGGATCGATGTCGATGCGCTGCGCGATCGCCTGCTTCAGCCGCGCCGGCCCGCCGGCGATCCAGAACGGTACGAGGAAGATATAGAGCGGGTTCTTCTTGAGAAGGATGAACAGCCCTTCCCACAACAGGTCGGTTGCGATCAGCGTGCCGTCGAGATCGACCGCAAGCGGTATTGCGTTCCTGTCCGATCGCGCATCCATGTCCGTCCTGCCCTGCCCGCGTAGAGTTGCGCGCCGCTTTTCGGCGTCTTGAGGCTGGTATAGCGGGCGATGGCGTAGCGAACGTTAAAACGCACGGTTGCAGACGGCTGCCATGGCGGTATTTCCGGTGTCATTGTTAAACAACCGCTACCGGAAACGATAAAAGGCCGGGCAAATGCCCGGCCTCTACAATCGTGACGCCAAGATTACTTGATGCGGGCGACACCGCCCGAGATCTCGACCGTTTCCGAACCGGTCAGGGCTTCGAGATCGCCATTGGGCAAGGTGACGAAGCAGCCGTTCGGGCAGAACTCAACCGTTTCGCCACCGGCCAGCGCAAGGTCGGTCTTGCTGCCGCCCTCCGTTACGACCAGCGTGCGGGTCTCGGCGTCCTTGTTGACCGCGCTCGCGGCATGGACCGAGCCGATGGCGGCGACCAGGGCGACTGCAGCGACGAGAGACTTCCACATGGTGCAATATCGGTGTTCCCACCGCCTCTGTTGCATTTGGCAAGGCATTTTCGCCTTTGCATGGAGCTTATATGAGATGGAAGCTGAACCGCAACTGAATGCCCCATTCATGCCGCAATCGATTCCGGGCAGGATTGAGGTCGACGGAGTCCGAGCCTAGTCCGGGTCCGGCTTCTTGGTTTTGCGAGACTTGACCAGTCGCTTCTTCTCCGCCTCGGCTTCGGCCCTTATCTGCTCCTGTTCGGCGAAGTCGGCCTCGATCTTGTCGTCGTCCGTCGGCCAGGCCTTGGGCTTGTGGGCCTCGACCACGGCGCGCGGCGTCGAGGGGATCTCGATGTGTTCGCTGCTGAATTTTTCGAGGACGGCAAAACGGATGTCGTTCTGCGCGATGTTGCCGTTCATCACGTCGGCCAGGAACACGCGGATTTCGAATTCCAGGGCGGCGGGGCCGAAATTGGAAAACAGCACGAAGGGTTCGGGGTTCTTCAGCACCATCGGGTGGCTGCGGGCGATCTCCAGCAGGACGGCATGAACCTGCTTGACGTCGCTGCCATAGGCGACGCCGACCTTGATGTCGACGCGGCCGAGCTTGTTGCGGTGCGTCCAGTTGCCGACGGCGTTGTTGATCAGGTTCGAATTGGGCAGGATCACCGATTGCCGCTGGAAGGTTTCGATCTCGGTGGCGCGCACGCTGATCTTCTTGACCGTGCCGCTGACGTCGCCGGCAACGATCCAGTCGCCCACCTTGAACGGCCGCTCGGCCAGAAGGATCAGGCCGGAAACGAAATTGGACACCACGTTCTGCAGGCCAAAGCCGATACCGAGGGAAAGAGCGCCGGCGACCAGTGCCAAGCTGGACAGGTCGATGCCCGCCGCCGAGATGCCGACCAGTGCCGCCAGCGCGACGCCGGCATAGC
>NZ_RZQT01000125.1:0-18037 GCF_003998485.1 Mesorhizobium sp. M7A.F.Ca.CA.001.04.2.1 | reverse complement strand
CCGTAGGCGGGCAACGGCGTGACATTGGTCGGCTGATAGCTTTGCGTTGCCGGCTTCGGTGCAGGTGCCGGCGGCGCTGTCGGACGGGGGCGGGCGGGCGGCGTCGTATTCACCGGCTGTGGAGCGGGTGCCTGTCTCAGCGGCGGCGGAGCGGGTTGCGGCGGACGCGGCCTTGTCGGAGCGGCGGCCGGAACCGGCTGCAAGCCGCCATCTCCAGTCAATGCCGGCCGGCGCGGCGCCGAAAGCCGGATATCGCGCTCGACGACGACGTCGGTCGGACCGCCGATCAGAAGCAGATGTTCGATGTCGTCGCGGCGTATCAGCACCAACCTGCGATGGCTGTCGACGGCGGTGGCATCCATGACGGCCAGTCGCGTCTTGCGGTTCCGGCCGCCGGCGACGAAGGTTCCGAATGTCAGGTTGCGCACCAGCTTGACGATGACGAGAACGATGACCAGCAGGACGAGCGCTGCAAACGTCCACAACAATGCTGCGGCATAACCGGGACCTGCCACGCTATCGAGCCATTGCATTGGTTTCCCCTGATCGCCCCTTGGAAGTGATAAGACACTAGACCGTTGCAGCGGGCCACCGCAAGTTGCGTTTCACGCTGTTGAACAGCTTGAAAAACTCCGAAGGCCGGAAGACATCATTTTTATCCGACATTTGCCGCCCAGGCCTTTTCCGGACTAGGAGAATGTGATTCAACCCGGTACGGGGCGGGTGTCGGAACACCGGAATTCACGAGCAGGGGGCACATGGCCAAGGAAGCGCGCGGCGATTTCTATCCGGTACCGATCGTCGACCAGAATACGCGACCGGGCGCGGTTACCCGGCTTATCATTTTCATCGTCGTTCTGACGGGGGCCGCGATCGTCTTCGGTCTTTTCCGCGAGCGCCTCGGCGATCCTTTCCTGCTCGGCATGCTCGGCGTGCTGGCGATGATCGGCGTCGGCTTCCTGTTCGCGACGGCGATCGGCTTCGTGCAGGTCACGCCACGCTCGACAGGCGACGAACTGTCGAAATCCTTCGTCGATTCGATGTCGCAGGGGCTTCTCGTCACCGACACCAAGGGCCGCGTCGTCTACGCCAACCGCGCCTATGCGGATATGACCGGAGCATCGTCCGCTGCCGACCTGAAGACCGTCGAGGGATTGCTCTCGGATGTCCCCGAAGCATCGGTGACGATCTATCGCCTGGCGTCCGGCCTTCGCGACGGCCAGCCGGGCGACGGCGAGTTTAGGCTCGCACAGTCCATTCGGCCCGGTGCCGAGCCGGGCGCCCGCTGGTACCGCGCGCGCGCCCGCGCCTTCAGCGTTCCGGGCCAGCGGCTGCCGATGCTGGCCTGGCAGCTTGCCGATATCTCGCAGGAGCGGGCCGAGCAGGAACGCTTCTTCCTCGATCTGCAGAAGGCGATCGATCACCTCGACCACGCGCCGGCCGGCTTCTTTTCGGCCGACCAGGAGGGCCGCGTCACCTACATAAACGCCACGCTCGCCGAATGGCTGGGCATCGACCTCACCAGCTTCACGCCCGGCGCCGTGTCTCTGTCGGAGATCGTGGCCGGCGACGGCATGGCGCTGGTCCGCTCGGTCAAGGCCGACCCCGGCACCACACGCAACGCGGTGATCGATCTCGATTTGACGACCATGACGGGCGAAGCGCTGCCGGTGCGCTTCATGCACCGCGTTTCGGCCAGCCGCGAAGGATTGAATGGGCCGACACGCACGATCGTGCTCAACCGCACGCAAGGCGAGGATGCCTCTGCCGACTTGCGGGCTTCGGAAGTGCGCTTCACCCGCTTCTTCAACTCGACACCGATGGCAATCGCCGGCGTCGACCACAACGGACGCATCCTGCGCACCAATGCGCCGTTTTTGTCGTTGTTTTCGTCTGTGGTCGATCGCGACGCCGTCGACCGTCGCGTGCGGCTCGACACGGTAATCCACGAACGCGACCGGCCGGCCTTCGCGGCTGCCTTCGAGAAAGCGCAGCAGCGGCAGGCCGACATCGAGCCGATCGACACGCTTCTGCCCGGCAACGACGAACGGCACATCCGCTTCTACGTCAACGCCGTCGCTGACGGCACCGGCGGCGAGGGCGCCGAGGAGTCGGCCATCGTCTACGCCGTCGAGACAACGGAGCAGAAGGCGCTGGAAGGGCAGATGGCGCAAAGCCAGAAGATGCAGGCAGTCGGCCAGCTTGCCGGCGGCATCGCGCATGATTTCAACAATGTGCTGACCGCCATCATCATGGCGTCCGACCTTTTGTTGACCAATCACCGCCCGTCGGACCCGTCCTTCCCAGACATCATGAACATCAAGCAGAATGCCAACCGGGCGGCTTCGCTGGTGCGGCAGCTTCTGGCCTTCTCGCGCAAGCAGACATTGCGGCCGGAAGTGCTCAACCTGACCGACGTGCTCGCCGATCTCAGGATGCTGCTGGCCCGCCTTGTCGGCAACGACATCAAGCTGAAGGTCGACCATGGCCGCGACCTGTGGCCGGTCAAGGTCGATATCGGGCAGTTCGAACAGGTGGTGGTGAACCTTGCGGTCAACGCGCGCGATGCTATGCCGGCGGGCGGCGATCTGACCGTGCGCACCCGCAATGTGACCGCCGAGGAGTGCAAGGCCTTTTCCTACCGCGAACTCGCCCCGGCGGACTATGTCGTGGTCGAAGTCGAGGACACCGGCAGCGGCATCGCGCCCGACGTGCTGAAGAAGATATTCGAGCCCTTTTTCACCACCAAGGAAGTCGGCAAAGGCACCGGCCTTGGCCTGTCGATGGTCTACGGCATCATCAAGCAGACCGGCGGCTTCATCTTCTGCGATTCCGAAGTCGGCAAAGGCTCGACTTTCCGCATTTTCCTGCCGCGTCACATCGCCGAAGCGAAAAAAGCAGGCGAGCCCGGCGATGCGCCGGCGGCGCCGGCAAAGGTCGCCGATCCGGCCAAGGATCTGTCGGGCTCGGCCACGGTGCTGCTCGTCGAGGACGAGGATGCCGTGCGCATGGGCGGCATGCGGGCGCTGACCTCGCGCGGCTACACCGTGCACGAGGCATCGTCGGGCGTCGAGGCGCTGGAAGTGTTCGAGGCGCTGGGCGGCAAGGTCGATATCGTCGTTTCCGACGTGGTGATGCCGGAAATGGACGGGCCGACGCTGCTCGGCGAATTGCGCAAGCGCCAGCCCGACATCAAGTTCGTCTTCGTGTCCGGCTATGCCGAGGACGCATTCGCCAGAAACCTGCCGGCAGATGCGCATTTCGGCTTCCTGCCCAAGCCGTTTTCGCTCAAGCAACTGGCCACGATCGTCAAGGACGTGCTGGAGTCCTAGAGCCTTCCCCATGTTCCTCCTTGCGCAACGCCGTGACAACGCCATGATTGAGGGGTGAACGGCAGGAAGGCTTATGGGAGTAACCGGTGACGCCGCACAACGAAGCGGACAAGGACGACTATGCCGACACGGTGTTGTTGCCGGGCGACCCGCAGCGCGCCGAATGGATGGCGCAAACGTTCCTGGAAGCGCCGCGCTGCATCAATCGCCGACGCGGCACGCTTGGCTTCACCGGCTTGTTTCGTGGCAAGTCCATCAGCATTCAGGCGACGGGCATCGGCGTTTCATCGTTTCTGATCTATGCGCATGAACTGCTGGACCATTATGGCGCCCGGACGCTGATCCGTACCGGCACCTGCGGCAGCCTGACCGCAAGGGCAAAGCTGCGCAGCCTTGTCATCTCGCAATCGGCACAGGCGGAAAGCGCCCAGAGCGGCCAGGTTTTCGGCCTTTATGGACCGGCTGGCCCGGACCCGGCGCTCCTCGCATCGTCACGGGCCAAGGCGGTAGAATTTGGCATCGACCATCATGTCGGCCTGACGGTCTGCAGCGACATCTTCTATCACCCGGATGGGCGTGCCCGTTTTGCCGATGCACGGGCGCAAGGAGCCCTGGCCGTGGATATGGAAACCAGCGCGCTCTATGGCATATCGGAGCATTTCGGAGCACGTGCGTTGTCGATGTGTGTCGTGGTGGACAACATCGAGACCGGCGAACAGACCGACTATTCCGAGCGCCAGGCGCTTTTCACCGACATGAGCCGTCTGGCGCTGGCCGTCGCAGCCGAGAGCTAGAGTACGGGTCTACTGGGTCAATTCCTTGCGTACGGCGGCGACATCGTCGGACGAGACTGCAGGAGCCGCGTTGCCCCAACTGGCGCGCACATAGGTCAAGACGTCGGCGACCTCCTGGTCTTTCAGGCGCCAGGCCAGGGAAGGCATGGCGGGCGTCGTCGGTGCATCGGCCGTGTGCACGGCCTGGCTGCCGGCAAGGACGAGCCGGGCCAGTGTTTCGGCACTGCCCTGCGCGACGATCGAATTGCCGGCAAGGGAAGGGAAAAGCGCGCCTGACCCGGCACCATCTCCACCATGGCAGGCCGAGCAATTGTCGCGATAGATTGCCTCGCCCGCGGTCATCCGTGTTGCGTCAGGCTTTGCCGGTTGGGCGCTGTCGACATCCGAGCCCAGGCTCTTGAGGTAGACTGCAACCGCCTTGAGATCGGGATCGGTCATTTTCGACGTGGAGTTCTCGATGGCCTCCGCCATCGGACCGGAGGCAATCGAATGCGCATTGACGCCGGTCTTGAGGTATTTCACCAGATCCTCTTCCGACCATTTGCCCAGGCCCGATTGCGCATTGTTGGTGATGTCGGGGGCAAACCAGCCCTGCAGGGAGGCACCTTGCAGGAACTCGCTGTCCTTATCGGCGCCAAGGAAAGATTTGGGCGAGTGGCAGGTGCCGCAATGGCCCGCTCCCTGGACGATATAAGCGCCGCGATTCCACTCCGCCGACTTGGAGGGATCCGGCTGAAAGCTTGCTTCGGTGAAGTTGAGGGCATTCCAGCCCAGCATCGCCAGCCGGATGTTCAACGGGAACGGCAGCTGATTGGCTTCGACCTTGTTCGATACCGGTTGAACCGTCGTCAGATAGGCCCACAAGTCGGAAATGTCCCGATCGTTCATCCTGGTATAGGCGGGGTAGGGCATTGCGGGGTAGAGCCGCACACCATTGTGGCCGATGCCAGACTTCATCATGCTGCGGAAGTCGGCTTCCGACCAACTGCCGATGCCCGTCTCGCGGTCAGGCGTTATGTTGGGCGGCACGAGCGCGCCGAACGGCGTTTCGAGCGGCAGGCCGCCGGCCAGCGGTTTACCCTCGGCCCGCGTATGACAGCCTGCACAGTCGCCGAGCACCGCCTGATACTGTCCACGTATGATCTGGTCCGCCTGATCGGCACTCCATGCCGGGCCGCCAGTGAGGGCCGCAGCACCGATGGCGAGCGTGAGAACGAGCTTGTTCATGCCTGCACCAGGGGTGCACCGGGATTGCGCAGATATTGATTGCGGATGGCATCGGCGGCGCGGAAAGCGAGCGCGCCGACCGTTCCTGTCGGATTTTTGCCGGCATTCTGCGGGAAGGCCGACGCACCGATGACAAAGACGTTGGGGACGTCCCAACTCTGGAGGAAGGTGTTGACCGCGCTCTTCTTCGGGTCCGTTCCCATGATGGCGCCGCCCGTATTGTGGGTGCTCTGGTAGGGGACGCTGTCCCAGCCTTTCTTGCGGCGGCTGACGGCGTACTGCTTGCCGCCGAGCGCCTTGGCGATTTCCTCCATCCGGTCGCAGACATAGTTCGACATGCGGATGTCGTTGTCGGGAAAATCGAACGTCATGCGCATCAGCGGCCGCCCGAAACGGTCCTTGTAGGTCGGGTCGAGGTCGAGGTAGTTGTTGCGCGTCGCGTAGCTGCTTCCCTGGGACGAGTAGCCAAGCGTGCTCTTGTAGCCCTCGACCGTTGCCTTCTTCCAGGCGCTGCCCCATTTCGGCGTGCCGGGCAGGGTCGGCCTGGTTCCGATCGGGCGCCCGTTGGTGGGAATGCAGTTGATGCCCGCGCCGCCGACGAAGTCCAGCGCGCCGTGGTCGAATGCGTCACCATTGTAATCGTCGATCGTCTGGCCGAGCGCGCCTGCGGCGATGAACGGGTTGAAGTTCTTGTCGTCGAAGAACACCTGCACGCCGGCGTTTGTCTGGTAGCAGTAATTGCGCCCAACCGTTCCTTCGCCGCTGCCGGGGTCGTAGATCTTGCCGATGCCGGACAGCATCATCAGCCGGGCATTGTGCAGGCCGTAGGCGCACAGCAGCACCAGATCGGCCGGCTGGAAGTACTCCTCGCCTGAGGTATCGACGTAGGTCACGCCGCGCGCCGACTTGCCTCCGGGAGCCAGATCGACATGCAGTACCTCGCTGTCGGTGCGGACTTCGAAATTGGACTTCTTCATCAGCACCGGAAGGACGGTGGTCTGGGCGCTCGACTTCGAATAGTTGGCACAGCCGAAGCGTTCGCAGAATCCGCAATAGGTGCATTGACCCATGGCGATGCCGAGCGGGTTGACATAGGCCCGCGACATGTTGGCGGATGGGGTCGGGAAGGGATGCAGGCCGATCGACCGGCCGACCTCGGCGAACAGGGTTGGCGCGTAGGTCATCTGCATCGGCGGGTTCGGATAATCCCGCGACCTTGGATCCTCGAACGGATTGCCGCCTTCCTGCAACTGCCCCTTGATATTGCCGGCCTTGCCCGAGATGCCTGCCAGATACTCGAACTGGTCGTAATAGGGCTCCATCTCCGCGCCGGTCACGCCCCAGTCCTCGACCTGGAGATCGGCGATTCTCGATGCACCATATTTCTTGGTCAGATTGGTCTTTATCTGAAAGTCTGAATCCCAGAACCGCCAGGTGTGGCCGTTCCAGTGGACGCCGGCGCCGCCGACGCCGTTGCCGGGGAGGAAGGAGCCGAAATCGCGCATCGGCAGCGCCTTCTGCGACGGGTCGTTGCGCACCGTCATGGTTTCCACGGCGGGCTGCAGGAAGAGGTCGCGCCGGATGCTGTAGCGCAACTCATCCTGCGCGTAGCCGATGTTGAAATCGGTTGCCGTATCGCGCCAGGGGCCGCGTTCTATAGCCACCACGTCCAGGCCCTGATCGGTCAATTCGTGGGCCAGAATGGATCCCGTCCAGCCGAGGCCGACGATCACGACGTCTTTGCGAGGCAGTATCTTGGTCATGATCAGGCGCCTTTGCCGAGCCATTCGGGGCGCCCGATGATCGAGACAGGCGGCTGCGGATATGGCTGATTGTGTTTGCTGACATGGTCGCGGTAGTCGTAGCGGGCGCCTGGAAAACCAAGCATGCGCCACGAGACCATGTCCTTGTTGCCGCCATAGACGGGGTCGGCAAAGAACCCCTCCATGGTGTTCTGCAGCAGAAGCCCGAAGAAACCCGGCCCCTTGACGCCATTGGGCAGGTCGACCTTCCCGGCCTCCATAGCCGTCAGGAAGGCATCCTGTTCGGCCGGTGCGAGCTCGACGAATGTCTTGCCGTCCCGCTGTTTCAGGAAAGCGTCGATGGCGGCAAGCCCGGTGCGGTAACGCTGCGCCGGATTGGCCTCGCCCTGATAGCCCTGGGTGGGCAGTCCAGGCAGAAACGGGCCTTGCGTGTAAAGCCGGCTCGACGCACCGAACGCCCCCATCAACTGCCTGTCGATATAGACGGCGCAACCGGCTTCCTTGCCGCCCATGCTGAGCTCGTCGGCCGGAATGATGCGGTCGACGATCGCCTCGACTAGAGCTGCTTCCTGGGCCGAGAAAAAGTGCCAGCCGCCTGCCACGACCTGCGTCGGTGGATCGGATGTCATTGGCGTCCAGGGCAAAGTGCCCGAGAACGATCGCGCAAAACCGGCCGATGTCGCGGTTGCCGTAAACATTGCGACCGAGGACAGGAAAAGACGCCGATTCATTCGGACAGGGTTGCGACGGTTCATATTAGGAATCTCAAAAATAAGAGAGCACGCTTGGGAAGTGATTCCCAAGTATTCATGACAACGATAGTTAGGTTAAGCCGCAGATCGAATGCCGATAGACTGCGAGATGAAAATGACCTCGTCAACCACATCACAAAATCGTTAGCGAGGGTTTGGTCTACTGTCGATCAGGTCTGCTTGTGCTGTTGGAAGCCGGTTTTCGCCCGGAGCTTGGGCTGCAGCGTCGCCTCTTGCAGAGCGTCCTGGCATACGCGGCCGAATACTGGACCGATAGAAACAGCATCGTGCCATCAGGCATGAATCAGGGACAGCCACAGACCGGCTGGCGTTCGAGGTAGTGGTCGACACCAGGGCGCCACCGCGACGTATCACGAGGCGTTCCGGACCCCTTGATCATACCTGCTCAGCTGGCAAGCAGCCTAATGAGTTTACGACCTGGACGACGCCTTGTAGACTGAACACATGGCGCTCAAACGGATGGACAACATAGGAATCGTCGTCGATGACCTCGAAGAGACGATTGGTTTCTTTGGCGAGCTCGGCCTTGAGCTCGAAGGGCGGGCCACGATCGAAGGAGAATGGGCCGGACGTGTCACTGGACTGGGCGATCAACGCGTCGAGATTGCCATGATGCGGACGCCGGACGGCCACAGCCGGCTCGAACTGTCCCGCTTCCTCACGCCGCCTGTCGTCTCGGATCACCGCAACGCCCCGGTTAACGCCCTCGGCTACCTCCGCGTCATGTTCGCCGTGGACGACATTGACGGGACGCTTGAAAGGCTCCGCAATCGCGGTGCGCGGCTCGAAGGCGAAGTTGTCCAGTATAGAGACGTGTATCGGCTCTGCTACATTCGAGGGCCTGGAGGGCTTCTCATCGGGCTCGCGCAAGAACTCAGCTGAGCGCAATGCGCTGAGCGGCCTGCCGCTTCGGCACCATCTGCTCATCCATCCCCGGCCGATGGCCGCGCAGATAGAGCGCGCAGGTGGTGCGCAGCATCGACGCAAAGTTCGGGATGGCGCCGTTGATCTCTATGGCTTCGTCGTAGAGCTTGGAGATGAATTTCGGCGTCGTCAGGTTCTGGTTTTCGGCGATCTCGTCAAGCAACGCCCAGAACGTCGCTTCGAGCTGGATGCTGGTCGAGTGACCGTCGATGCGAATCGAGCGGTTGATCTGGCGATAGCCTTCGGGGTCCTGGCCCGCAAACACCCTGCACATCCGACAAACCTCCCATGATTGTTGGTCTTGGGTGGACGGGCGTCCAGTTTGATACTGCTTGACCTGTCCCCACACGTATTCTCGGGCAAAATTGCCGGTCCGGCAATCGGACTTTCGTCCCGTTCGCGGCTGCGGGCGTGGTAACCGGCTGCCACCACCTTTTGTCCGCGCCGCGCATAATCGCCTCCACACCAGCGCGGAGACTAATTTGGCCAAGGCGATCCACAGTATGATCCGGGTTCTCGACGAGGCCCGATCGGTCGATTTCTACAGAAACGCCTTCGGGCTCAATGTCGCCGACAGGCTGGATTTCGAGACGTTCACGCTCCTTTACCTCAGCAATGCCGAGGCAGGGTTCGAGCTCGAACTGACCGTGAACAAGGATCGGCAGGAAGCTTACGGGCTCGGCGACGGCTACGGTCACTTCGCTGTCTCGGTCGCCGACCTCGACAGCGAACATGACCGTCTCGGTGCGCTTGGCCTGAATCCGAAGAAGATCGTCGAGTTCAACCGCGACGGATCGCTGATCGCCCGCTTTTTCTTCATCGAGGACCCCGACGGCTACAAGATCGAGGTTCTGCAGCGCGGAGGTCGCTTCCGATAGGAGACATAGCAGTCGCGCCGGCAGGTGCGGCGCCAGCAAACGCACTCTCAACAGTGCACATAGCAAGCAGGGAGGAATAAAATGGTCACGATCTATGACGCGAAGCCCGGGCTTTCACGTCGCGAGCTTCTCAAACGCGGCGGCATCGGCGCGCTGCTCGTCATCTCCGGTAGCGCCGTCATCAGTCCTGAACATGCCTGGGGGCTCGAGACATCGGCACTCAAGCCCGAAACCATGGCGACGCTGATCCAGATGGCGCGCGACATCTATCCGCACGATCAGGTGCCGGACAAATACTACGCCATTGCCGTGAAAGGTCATGACGAGCAGGCCGGCAAGGACGCCGCCTACAAGGCGATGCTCGAGGATGGCATCGCCGACCTCGACAAGAAATCCGGCGGCGGCGGCTATCGCGGCCTTGGCTGGGAGGACCAGCGGGTCGCGATGCTGAAGCAGATCGAGGCGACGCCGTTTTTCCAGGCCATCAGAGGCGGCCTTGTGGTCGGCCTCTACAACCAGAAAGAGGTGTGGCCGATCTTCGGCTACGAGGGCGAGTCCTATTCCAAGGGCGGCTACATCGCGCGCGGTTTCGACGACATCGAGTGGCTCTGAGCCCCGTCGTTCCTGAACCCGCAAACAGAAATCATGGGAGGAAACCATGGCAGCTTCATTTGATCTGAACAACGACGGCGTGGTCGTCATCATCGGTTCGGGCGCCGGCGGCGGCACGCTCGGCAACGAACTTGCCCAGAAGGGTGTCGACGTCGTCATCCTGGAAGCCGGCGCGCGCCACGAATACGAGGATTTCGTCAATGACGAGTGGGGTTCGTTCGCCCAGCTCGCCTGGACCGACAAGCGCACCACGTCCGGCGACTGGCGCGTGGCAAAGGATTTTCCGAACCTGCCGGCCTGGATCGTCAAGTCGGTCGGCGGTTCGACCACGCATTGGGCGGGAGCCTCGCTGCGCTTCCAGGAGCACGAGTTCAAGACGCTCTCGACCTATGGCAAACTGGAAGGCGCCAACCTGCTCGATTGGCCGATCACGCTGGCCGAGATGGAGCCCTACTACGCCAAGGCCGAGGCCAAGATGGGCGTCACCGGCACCAATGACTGGCCGCGGCTGCCGGGCAACAACAATTTCAAGGTGTTGAAGGCCGGCGCCGACAAGCTCGGCTACAAGGAATGCCACACCGGCAACATGGCCATCAACTCGGTCGATCGCGACGATCGTAATTCCTGCCAGCAAACCGGCTTCTGCTTCCAGGGCTGTAAATGGGGCGCCAAATGGTCGACGCTCTACACCGAGATCCCCAAGGGCGAGGCGACAGGCCATCTCGAAGTCAGGCCGAATGCCATGGCGATCAAGATCAACCACGACGCCAGCGGAAAGGTGACCGGCGTCGTCTACGCCGACAAGGACGGCAAACTGCAGGAGCAGAAGGCGCGCATCGTCGCGGTTGCCGGCAACTCGATCGAGAGCCCAAGGCTGCTGCTCAATTCGGCGTCGGGAAAATTCCCCGATGGGCTTGCCAACTCGTCGGGCCAGGTCGGCAAGAACTACATGCGCCACACCACCGGCTCGGTCTATGCCATCTTCGACAGGCCGGTGCATATGTATCGCGGCACCACCATGGCCGGCATCATCCGCGACGAGGCGCGGCATGATCCGTCGCGTGGGTTCGTGGGCGGCTACGAGTTCGAGACGCTGTCGCTCGGCCTGCCGTTCATGGCCGCATTCCTCGATCCGGGCGCCTGGGGGCGCTCGTTCACCACCGCACTCGATCACTACGACCACATGGCCGGCCTGTGGATCGTCGGTGAGGACATGCCGCGCGCGGAGAACCGCATCACGCTGCATGCAGACGAGAAGGACGCGCACGGCATGCCGATCGCCGACGTGCATTTCGACGACCATCCGAACGACACGGCGATGCGTAACCACGCCTACAAACAGGCTACGGCACTTTACGATGCGGTCGGCGCCACCCGTACCTTCCCGACGCCACCCTATCCGTCGACTCACAATCTCGGCACCAACCGGATGAGCGAGAAAGCGGAAGACGGCGTCGTCAACAAGCACGGCCAGGCGCACGACATCAAGAACCTGTTCGTGTCGGACGGCAGCCAGTTCACCACCGGGGCCGCCGAAAACCCGACCCTGACGATCGTGTCGCTGGCGATCCGCCAGGCCGACTACATCGCCGCGCAGATGTCGGCAAAGACGATCTAGTCACATCCTCCCGACGGGCTGCTGGCGCGGAACCCGCAAGGTTCCGCGCCTTTTTCTTGCCGCCTTATTGCTTGGTGCAGGTCGATGCGGTGAAGGCGCCGTCGGGTTGCTTCATGATGATGTCGAAGGAGGGCACGGTTTCGCCGTCAAGCGTCGCCTGGGTCAGCGACAGCGAGTTGCCGCCGGCGGTGTAGCCGCCCAGTGGTCCCAGCCAGGAAATCACGCCGTTCGCATCCATTTGGTAGTTGTACCCTTGCTGAGCGGGGCCGAAGCCGCCGAGGCTGGTGTAGACAGGGCCGCTGTAGACGTTCCCCTTGATGGTGATGTCGCCGAGGCTGAGGAACATGCCAAGCAGGTACACTTCGCAATGATAGGTGCCGTCAGGCATCTTGCCATCGCTGAAATCGGCTCGCGCGGCTCCGGTTGCTGCGGCCAGAAGCAGTATGCCGATGAAAAAGCGTGAAATCCCTGAAATCATGACGTCGCTCGTTTGAAGAGCGAGCTTGCCCTATTTTTGCACCGCGCCGCAACATCGGTCGCCCAAGGCGCCGCTATTCAGATCAAAATCTAGGCAGTCTGGGAGAATGAGCGAAAATTAGGCAAAAACTGTGTAAGCTGCGCAAATTTCCCTCAATCGATTTCTGGCCGGCTCTCTTTGTTTTGGAAGCCCCTATATTCCAAGCCGCTGATATCTATGAACTATTTGCACCCTTTCAGGATCGCTGGAGCGGTTGGCATGGGGGTTGCATTGTAGTGTTGCGGTGCAATCAACTAGCTTGGGAGTCCGTAATATGAGGGGTAATTTCTCGACAATAACAAAAATGTTTTCGGCTGGTGCGGTCGCCGCCGGCCTGTTGATGTCGGCTCCGGCCAAGGCCGCCGACGACACGATCAAGGTCGGCATTCTCCATTCGCTCTCGGGGACCATGGCGATTTCGGAGACGACACTGAAGGACGCCATGCTGATGCTCATCGACGAGCAGAACGCCAAGGGCGGCCTGCTCGGCAAGAAGCTCGAGGCGGTCGTCGTCGATCCGGCTTCCAACTGGCCGCTGTTTGCCGAAAAGGCGCGCGAACTGATCTCCAAGGACAAGGTTGCGGCGGTGTTCGGCTGCTGGACCTCGGTGTCGCGCAAATCGGTGCTGCCGGTGTTCTCCGAACTCGACAACATCCTGTTCTATCCGGTCCAGTATGAGGGCGAGGAGAGCGAGCGCAACGTGTTCTACACGGGGGCGGCGCCGAACCAGCAGGCGATCCCGGCGGTCGACTATCTGATGAGCGAGGACGGCGGTTCGGTTAAGCGCTGGGTGCTGGAAGGCACCGACTACGTCTATCCGCGCACCACCAACAAGATTCTCGAGGCCTATCTGAAGGCCAAGGGCGTGGCGGCTGAAGACATCATGGTCAATTACACGCCGTTCGGCTTCTCCGACTGGCAGACCGAGGTTTCGGCGATCAAGAAGTTCGGTTCGGCCGGCAAGAAGACCGCCGTCGTCTCGACCGTCAACGGCGACGCCAACGTGCCGTTCTACAAGGAACTCGGCAACCAGGGCATCAAGGCCGAGGACATTCCGGTCATGGCCTTCTCGGTCGGCGAGGAAGAGCTTGCAGGTCTCGACACCGCGCCGCTGGTCGGCCATCTCGCCGCCTGGAACTATTTCGAGAGCATCGATACGCCCGAGAACAAGAAGTTCATCGCCGACTGGCACAAGTTCATCAAGAACGACAAGCGCACCACCAACGACCCGATGGAGGCCCATTATATCGGCTTCAACATGTGGGTGAAGGCGGTCGAGAAGGCCGGCACCACCGATCCGGACAAGGTCATCGACGCCATGATCGGCGTGTCGGTGCCGAACCTGACCGGCGGCTATTCGACGATGATGCCGAACCACCACATCACCAAGCCGGTGCTGATCGGCGAAATCCAGGCCGACGGCCAGTTCGAGACCGTGTCGCGCACGCCGGGCCTGGTGATGGGCGACGAATGGTCCGACTATCTGCCTGATTCCAAGGACCTGATCTCGGATTGGCGCGCGCCTCTGTCCTGCGGCAACTTTAATGTTGCCACCGGCAAGTGCGGCGGCAAGGGCACGAACTGATCCCTCCCAGGGCTGACCCAGTCAGACCGCGCGCGTCCGGACGGCTTCCTCCGCCGTCCGGACGCCCACTTCAACCTTCAGGGGTTACCAGAAACCGATGACCTTAATCCGCACGGGTTTGATGCTGTTGTTCCTGCTGGCGACACTGTCGTCATCGGGCGCTGGCGAAACCGATCTGCGCGGCATCATCGCCAAATTCGCCACGGCCAAGGGCTTTTCCGAGATCGGAGCCGTCGTCCACGAACTGGCAGCCGCTGGCGACCCGGCGGTGGAGCGGCCGCTTGCGGCACTTGCCGACGGCAACCTCTATGTCCGCAAGGCCGATTCCCTGGTGTTTGTCGGCAAGGAAGCGGGCGAGAGCGTCCAGCTTTCCGACCCGTTGAGCGGGGAGGCATCGGGTGAGGCGGCCAAGGACGGCATCACCAAGATCAAGGTCAACAACACGCTGCGTCGCGTCATCCGCGATGCGTTGGGCACGCTGACGCTCGGCGCCAAGGATCCGGCTGTTCGCATCGCCGCCGCCGACACCATGTTCAAGACACCTGACGCCGCAAATATCGCCCCCCTCGATACGGCGATCGCCGGTGAGGCCGTGGCCAGCGTCAAGGCTCTGCTCGAACAGGCCCGTGCCGCGTCAGTTCTTGTCTCGGATCGGCCCGAAGCCGACAAGCTCGCCGCCATCGCGCTTATCGGGGCACGGGGCGATCGCGATGCTGTTTCGCTGCTCACTTCGGTCGTGGCGAATTCCACCGACGCGGTTAGGCAAGCGGCGACAGCCGCGATCGCCAACATCAATTCGACGCTGGCCTTCTGGGACGCCGGGCAGAACGTCTGGTACGGCATCTCGCTGGGCTCGGTGCTGCTGCTGGCGGCAATCGGCCTCGCCATCACGTTCGGCGTCATGGGCGTCATCAACATGGCGCATGGCGAGATGGTAATGCTCGGCGCCTACACGACCTTCGTCGTCCAGCAGGTGATCCGTACATCCTTCCCGGACCTGTTCGGCTGGTCGCTGGTCATCGCACTGCCGCTCGCGTTTCTCGTCGCGGCCCTGGTTGGCCTGATCATCGAGCGCGGTGTCATCCGCTTCCTCTATGGCCGGCCGCTTGAAACGCTGCTGGCGACATGGGGCGTCTCGCTGATCCTGCAACAGGCCGTGCGCTCAATCTTCGGGCCGACCAACCAGGAGGTCGGCAACCCATCCTGGATGTCGGGCTCGTTCAATGTCGGACAGTTGGCGATCACCTGGAACCGCCTGTGGATCCTGGTTTTCGCGCTCGCTGTCTTCGGCATCCTGCTCTACGTGATGAAGCGCACGCCCTGGGGCCTGCAGATGCGCGCCGTCACCGCCAACCGGCGCATGGCTGCCTCGATGGGCATCAGGACGCCGTGGGTCGACGCGCTGACCTT
Source organism: Mesorhizobium sp. M7A.F.Ca.CA.001.04.2.1 (assembly GCF_003998485.1). Taxonomy (NCBI): domain Bacteria; kingdom Pseudomonadati; phylum Pseudomonadota; class Alphaproteobacteria; order Hyphomicrobiales; family Phyllobacteriaceae; genus Mesorhizobium; species Mesorhizobium sp. M7A.F.Ca.CA.001.04.2.1. Next base: position 2,604 of record NZ_RZQT01000125.1, on the reverse strand, counting down.
CGCGCTCGGCTCCGGCATTGCCGGCATTGCCGGCGTCGCGCTGAGCCAGATCGACAACGTCTCGCCCAATCTCGGCCGCGGGTACATCATCGACAGCTTCATGGTCGTTGTCTTCGGCGGCGTCGGTAATCTGTGGGGCACGCTGGTCGGCGCCTTCTCGCTCGGCATCGTCAACAAGTTCCTCGAGCCTTATGCGGGCGCGGTGCTCGGCAAGATCGTCGTGCTGGTGCTGATCATCCTGTTCATCCAGAAACGCCCGCGCGGCCTGTTCGCGCTCAAGGGGAGGGCGGTGGAAGCATGATCACGGGACGCTTCTTTGCCGCCGGCGCGGACCGCCGCATCGCCATTACGATCTCCATCCTGCTGGCGGTGGCCGTCATCGTGCCGTTGCTCAACCTTGCGGTGTCTCCTACCAGCGCCTTCTACATCCCATCCTACATCGTCGCGCTGACCGGCAAATATCTCTGCTATGCGCTGCTTGCCTTGGCGCTCGACCTGGTCTGGGGCTATTGCGGCATCCTTTCGCTCGGCCACGGCGCCTTCTTCGCGCTCGGCGGCTATGCAATGGGCATGTATCTGATGCGTCAGATCGGCTCGCGCGGCGTCTATGGCAATCCCGTCCTGCCCGACTTCATGGTGTTCCTGAACTACAAGGAACTGCCATGGTTCTGGTATGGCTTCGACCATTTCTGGTTCGCCGGCCTCATGGTGCTCGCGGTGCCTGGCCTGATGGCTTTCGTCTTCGGCTGGTTCGCCTTCCGCAGCCGCGTCACCGGCGTTTATCTCTCCATCATTACCCAGGCGATGACGTATGCGCTGCTGCTTGCCTTTTTCCGCAACGACATGGGTTTCGGCGGCAACAACGGCCTGACCGATTTCAAGGATATTCTGGGCTTCAACGTGCAGGCCGACGCGACGCGCTCGGCGCTGTTTGCCGCCAGCGCGGTGATGCTGGCACTTGCCGTCTTCGTCACCTGGGCGATCGTCGGCTCAAAATACGGCAAGCTCTTGATGGCGGTACGCGATGCCGAGAGCCGCACGCGCTTTCTCGGCTGGCGGGCGGAGAACGTGAAACTGTTCGCCTTCACCGTCTCGGCCGTCATGGCCGGCATAGCCGGCGCGCTCTACGTGCCGCAGGTCGGCATCATCAATCCGGGTGAATTCGAGCCGGCCAATTCGATTGAAGTCGTCGTCTGGGCGGCTGTCGGCGGGCGCGGCACCATTGTCGGGCCGATCATCGGTGCGTTGCTGGTCAATGCCGGAAAATCCTGGTTCACCGGCGTACTGCCGGAGTTCTGGCTGTTTGCACTGGGTGGACTGTTCGTCGCCGTCACGCTTTTGCTGCCCAAGGGCATCATCGGCATGTGGGACAGCTGGCGCGGCAACGCCAAGGCGTTGCGAGCTGCTTCGATTGCCGAGGAAGCCGGCACCGATGCCGATGTCTCGCCGCCGGCGAAAATCGTGCGCAGTGAAGCAAGAAAGCCAGGTGACTGGTCCGCCAGCAACCCCGAACCACAGCCGGCGGAGTGAGCGACCATGTCAAAGTCGAACACGATCCTTTATCTCGACGGCGTCTCGGTCTCCTTCGACGGCTTTCGCGCTATCAACAATCTGTCGCTGGTGCTCGACAAGGGCGAGATGCGCGCCATCATCGGCCCCAACGGCGCCGGCAAGACGACGATGATGGACATCGTCACCGGCAAGACGCGGCCCGACGAGGGCGAAGTGTTCTTCGACGGCCAAGTCGATCTGACCAAGCACGACGAGGCCGAGATCGCCATGATGGGCATTGGCCGTAAATTCCAGAAGCCGACCGTCTTCGAAAGCCACACGATCGAGGAAAACCTGATGCTGGCGCTGAAGGGTCCTCGCTCGATCTTCCCGGCGCTGTTTCACCGCCGCTCGGCCGCCGAGACGCGGCAGATCGATGACATCCTCGGCATCATCCGGCTTGGCGACAAGCGTGACGAACTGGCGGCCAATCTCAGCCATGGGCAAAAGCAGTGGCTGGAGATCGGCATGCTCTTGGCGCAGGACCCGAAACTGCTTCTGGTTGACGAGCCGGTCGCCGGCATGACCGATGCCGAGACCGAGGAAACCGCGCGGCTGCTCAAGGATATCGCCCGCGACCATTCGGTCATCGTCGTCGAGCACGACATGTATTTCGTGCGCGAGCTCGGCGTCAAGGTCACCTGCCTGCATGAAGGCTCGGTGCTCTCGGAAGGCACACTCGATTTCGTGTCGGCCGACGAGCGTGTCGTCGAAGTCTATCTGGGGAGATGAGCATGGTCTGGCGGGTTCAGTTCCATCACTTCGATCTATCGTTTCTCAGGTTCTGGAGACGGCGCTGACATGCTCGAAGTTTCCAATGCCACGCTGCACTACGGCGCCGCCCAGGCGCTGCGCGGCGTATCGCTGAAGGCGGGCGCCGGCAAGATCACCTGCGTGCTCGGCCGCAACGGCGTCGGCAAGACCAGTTTGATGAGATCGATCGTCGGCCACCACCGGCTGACGAGCGGAAGCGTTGCCTTCGAGGGGAAGGCGCTCGACCGGAGCGCGGCGTATGACCGCGCCCGGTCGGGCATCGCATTCGTACCGCAGGGC
>NZ_RZQT01000124.1:0-18156 GCF_003998485.1 Mesorhizobium sp. M7A.F.Ca.CA.001.04.2.1 | reverse complement strand
CTTGGGCGTAATCGGGATCCATCTGAGACAGGCCCGTCATCATGCGATAGGTTTTCAGCGCTCCGAGCATGAAATCCGGGTCGCGGATCTGCCGCCACATCGTCGCCTCGAGCAAGGCGATCATGCGTGGCTCAAGAATATTGCGCAGGGCATGATCGTACGTGTCGGTCTGCGCCCGCACCATTTCCGCGGAGGCCGATGGTCCCAGTAGATCCTGGGCGGCGCCAGGCGGTGCTTTCCGGGCGGTTGCGACCGCGTCCATCGCACCGAGCGCGCCGTCCATGGCGGGCTGCTCCACCGATGCCGGCGTTGCAGCGATGGAGGTCAGCGGCGTCTGCAGCGCTTCGAACTGGCCTGCCTGGGCCGTTATCGCGTTGCGGTTGTCAAAATAGGACCAGGTGAACAACCCGCCGGCCAACAATGCCGCCGCCGCGCAAGCGGCTGCCGCACCCCGCCAGATCCAGGCGCGGCGCCGTTGCGCCAGCGGATCGAACGTGCCGAGGCCCGCTTCCTTGAAGATGACTTCGGTCAGCAGGTTCTTCAGGAAGAAGCTGCGTTTTTCGACCCTTGGTGCGGGCAGCGCCCGTCGCGGCGGCAGGCCGAAGGACGAAGACAGCGCCGCGGTCAGCCGGTCGATGGGCGCTCCTTCCTGCGTCGCCGATGTCAGATAGAGCCCGCGCAACCACGCGACCTCTTCATACCGGCTTTCGCCGAACATTGCCTCGACCAGCACCTGTATCGGTTCGGACAGGCTTGCCAGTTGGGCGGGAAAGCGGAAAATCTCGGCACGGGCGGCGAGTTTGTCCTCATCTTCCAGCCGCGGCACCAGCCTCCGCTCAAGTTCCGTCGCCAGCGCGGAAATTTCCCGTTCAATGGTCTTCGCATCGACACGCGCTTCCAGCGCGAAGGTGGTCCCCCATACCTGCTCGCGCGAAGCCGTGGACAAGCCGCCGAAGAAAGCCTCGAAACCCTTGATCAGATCGGCCTTGGTCAGCATCAGATAGACCGGAAGGCGGATTTCGAGCCGGTCGTTGAGTTCGGCCAACCGGCGGCGGATCTTGCGGCCGTGCGCCTTGATGGCTTCATCGCCCTCCCAAAGCACGTCGATCGAAAGCGCGACGATTACGCCATTCAGCGCGCGGCGTCCGCGGTGCTTTTTCAACAGGTCGAGGAAGCCCAGCCATTCAACCGCGTCCACATCGGGCTGGCTCTCCTGCTGGACATAACGGCCGGCGGTGTCGATCAGAACCGCATGTTCGGAAAAGAACCAGTCGCAGTTGCGCGTGCCGCCGACCCCCTGCAGGTCCTCGGTGAGGTCGATCGGAAAATTCAGCCCGGACTGCCGCAAGGCCGTGGTCTTGCCGGTGGCCGGCGGCCCGACGATCACATACCATGGCATTTCGCGCAGAAACTTTCGTCCGCCCAGCTTGCGGCGCTTCAGTTCGGCCATCACCTCGGCGAACTTGGCACCGACGGCCGCGACATTCTCTTCGCCGGGTCTGAGCGGCTTTTCCACCACCGGCGCGGCAATCTCGGCGACGAACATGCGGTTGGCGCGGATCGCCCGGCGCTGGGCGACGATCAGCCAGGTCAGCCAGAAGATGACCAGCAGCGCAATGATGACGATGCGCACGTTATCAGAGGCGAACGGTTCATAGGGACCGACCCTGACGATCGGACCGAACACCCAGATGACCAGGGAAAGCAGCGTGAGGCCGATCAGCGTCCATAGCCAGCGTGATGTCAGGACAGCCCAAAGGAAGCGCAGGATGAACATCTCACAGCCTCTTTTCGACAAGCACCTCGACGCGGCGGTTCAAGGCCCGCCCCTCGCGCGTGCTGTCGGTGGCGACTGGATCGGTGGCCGCGCGGCCCTCGGAATGGACGCGATCCCGCGGCACTCCGTTCTGGACCAGCATGTCGGCAATCGTCTGGGCGCGAGCCTCCGACAGTCGCTGGTTGGTCGACAGCGGATTGGTCTTTTGCAGGGGAACGCTGTCGGTATGACCGACGACGGTGATGTTTCCGATCAGCTCCTGGTTGGCGAGGATCACCTTGGCGAGCGACCCGATCAGGGGCTCGAAGCCTTCGGTCAGTTGTGGCCGTGACGACTGGAACAGTTCGGGATTGGAGGCCTGGATCGTCAGCTTGGCCAGCGAAACGCTTTCGGTGCCGCTGAGGGCGGATCTGAGGTCGGCGGGCGCCCCGGCCTGAAATTCCGGCAACAGCGCAAAATCCACCTTCTCCGGCGGCGGGGCATCGACTTTGGGCGACGTGCGGGTGATGTCGCCGCGCGCGGGCGGCGGCAGCGCGCGAACAAGTGCGGAGAGCTCGACCGCCTGGCTGCTCAGTGCCATCGAGAGCCCGACATGGATTGTCATGGCTGCAACCGCCGCACCGAGCGCCATGACCCAGATCGGAACGATGAAGCGCTGCGGCTCGTCAGATGCGATCACGCCTTTCCAGTTTGGCGACAGTGGCGCGCCTTCGGCGTCGGCATCGCGTAGGAAGCGTGCCGCCGCCACGCGAACGGCATTGAGCGAGCGGTCGCCGGATCGGGCCGACACACGATATTTGCCACGAAAGCCAAGCGCCATGCATTGATACTGCAGTTCCAGCAATTCGCGATCACGGTTGGGATGGCGCTCGAGTTCGTCGAGACGGGTGAAGAACTGCGTGCCGGCATCGACATCGCCGCGCAGCATGACCACAAGCGGCTGCCGCGGCCAGGCGCTGGCACCGCCCCATGGCGTGTTCAGGGCCAGATCGTCGAGCAACGCCGCCACCACCCAGGCCGCCTGGTCGGCGCGCTCCATTGAGGATCCGACCGACATAGCCGTGTCGCGTGCCCGGACCAGTTCTTCGAGCAATCGGGTACGCAATGTTTCCGGATTGTCCGGCGGCAGCGCACTTTCAAGCTCGGGACCGAATTCGAGCAAGGGCGCAAATGCGTTGACGAGTGCGTTCGGATGGGTGCGGGAGCGCTTTACCGACGCGCTCGGCAAAGGTGGCGCCATCGGCCGCGGCATCGGCGCGCCGGTCAATCGAATGCGGGTGCGTTCGCGATCCTCCGACAGTCCGAACGGATCATCGCGGCTCATGATCTCACCTGTTCACCGAATAGCAGTCCACCTGCGGCTCGCTTGGCAACACGCCCGAAACGCCGATGACGAAGCCGGGAGCGTCGAGCAGCGACGCCCAGTGCTCACTTTTCTGGTCCAGTTCCAGACATAACCGATCGCCATCGTAAGGAATCTCGCGCGGCTGGGAATGAAGCGGTTTCAGCGGAATGCCGGGCAAGCGCGATTTCCACAGGCCCTCGAACTGGTCGGCCGAGCCGACGGTTGCCTGATTGACGAATATCTTGCGCAGCGCGTCTTCCGACAACTCCGAACCGACCCGGATGACGATCCGGCTGGCCACCAGCAGCTTCGGATTGTCGATACGGATCTTCCAGACATTGGTCGAATGCCGCATGACAGGCAGCGCACGCGATTTCGGCTCGATGTAACGCAGGCTGAGGATGAGCGAGCGCAGCGCATCCGCCAGCGCCGAATAGGCGGGGCCAGGCGCCATGTGATCGTAGGCGGGCAACTCGCCCAGCCGCCGCGCGCTCGATCCGTAGGTCGCCATCGAACCGGCGAGACCGGCAAGTTCCAGGTAAAGCTCGGCTGGATGGAACACATCCTGAGCCAGCATGTGGGCCAGCCGCGGACGTGCCGCATTGGCGAGATTGAGCATCAGCAAATCTTCGACGCTGCGCCCAGGTCCGCCCATGACCATCTTGCCATGCGCCTCGGCGATCTGGTCGAGGCCGGTGACAACTTCCAGCAGCAATTGCCGGTACCAGGCCACGGCGCCCGTAACCAAGGTCGGTGGCAGGAAGGTCTCGTCCAGGGAGACGCCGCCATCGGCTCGAATCCCCTTGAGGTCGGCTATCGGCAAGGCCGTGTAGCCACCGACCGACTTGCCGGGTGCGAGCAGCAGCGCCTGCGGCCGGGCAATTTCGATTTCTTCAGGGTCTGAACCGCCCTGGACGGCGTCACGCACCGAAACGATCCGCCCATGATATCGCGCACCCGAGGCGGCAGCGTGTGCCGGATCGAAGCCGACACCGCCCGGAGGCTCCAGCGGCAAGGCGATCAGCACCGGTCCGGCGCCCGTGTCAGGGGTGACCGGCAGCGGTCGCGGCGCATCCATCATGTCCGGGATGGAAAAAGGTGTCCCATCCGGAAAGATGCCCCGCGCGGACAGGATCGAGATCTGGCCGGCTTCCAGCAACGCCTGGTCCAGTGTCAGCTGTTGGAAACCGAACGTATGCAATTGCCCGGCCTGCAACGCGCCGCGCACCGTCGCCTCGAAAAAGCGATCCTGCTGCTGGAAATGCTGGGTCCGCAGGAAAAGCCCTTCGGACCATAGCACCCTGTTTGCATTGCTCATGCCGCTACTCTCTGCATCGAGCTCCCCTTGCCCTTTGCCGCTAGGCGGAAATGCCGCCGCTGCCAAGCGTGACGTTGATCGTGAATTTCGATCCCGACGACACCGACTTAGTTGTCCGCCAGTTCCGGCCGCCGGGCTCGCGGATCAGAGCAACAAAGCCCAGCGCCGTCGCGTCCGGCTCGACCGTGATGGTTTTGGATGCGGATTTTCCCGGCCCGACGGAAATCTGGTCGGATCCGATGAGATCGCCCGCCAGCGCCGTGCCGGCATCCCCCTGCAGCGCGAAATAGTCGGCGGAATTGAATTTGCCGGTGCTTTTCAGCCGCATCACCAGGATCGTTACCGGCCGGTCGCCGCCGCCTGGTCCCGGGTTCATGCCAGCACCGCCGTTTACGTTGACGGTGATCACCGATGGTTTCGGCGGACCACTCTGGCAAGCCGCAAGCAACCCTGTCGCGCCCAAGGCAACAACAAATTCACGTCGATCAATCATCTCTCACTCCTCCTCATATGCATCTCGAAAATCAGCGCCGATTTCGCCAAGGAAGCTCTTTTCAGCACTCTCGGCGATTTCACGATGGCGCTTCTGGTAAAGTTCCCACAGCTTGGCGCCCCGCCCCCCAGAGAGAAGGGTTCCGATCGCGGAATTCGTTTTCAGCTCTTCCTCGATCACTACCGGGTCAAAACGGTCGATCATCCGCCGCATGGCGGTCTGTATGCCTCGCCAGGCGCGTACGTGATGTTGCGCGAGATCGCGCACCGCATCGGTGATTGCCGCTTCACCGCCGAGAAATCCTGGGCTGCGCTCAGCGATAAGCGTTATGATGGCGTCGTCGACGGTCGGCAGGAACTTGAGCGGATTGACTTCGGAGGCCCCGACCATGGTCTGCGCGACGCGCGCGTTTCCCTTTTCCTCGGCCCGCTTGCGCAGAAGCTGCATCAGACCTTCCATCATCATCCGGTATTCGCGACCGAACTTCTCCATTTCCGCGATGCTGTCGCGTCCGGGGAAATCGGCTTCCTCGACACCCATGCCATGCAGGAATGCGGCGCGAAGCGCCATCTCCTCCGGCCGCGCCGCACCCAGCGCCGGGGCGGCTTTGGGAGCAGCACCCACACGTGGTGAAGCAGGGGTAGCTGCGGGCTGCACCGGCAAATCCCAGGGATTGGCTGATTGGGATCGCTGGGCGATGCGCTCGCGCTGTTCGATCGAACTGGCGCCGTTCGCCGAACTGAGCGTGGCGGCTGGTCCGAAAGCAAAGTCATCATGGGTTCCGGACGGCTTGTCACGGGCGGCTTGGGCTGCGCGGTCGGGGGACGGTACCGCGTCGAGGCTGAACGGGTCCGCTTGGCTCGCCGCGCCGCCCGGTTCGCGATAAGGGGCGGGATTTTTCGACACCGGCGTCGAAACCGGATCGAGGCTGAACGGGTCATCGAAAGCGGCCGAGTGGCGCTGGTCGGAGTTGGCACGTTCGAATGCACCCGCAACCGGCTGCTCGAAAGGGTTCGGCAGATCGGCCGGACGTGGCCGTCGCGGCTCTTCTTCGACCTTGGCGGAAAAGAAGTCATCGCGACCGATGCTCACCGGGGCCCGGGATGCTGGCGGCGCGCGTTCCGAAACCGGCTGGCTGGCCGCTGGTGCTTGAGTGGCTGGCGTTTGCAGGTCGACATGGACGACGTAGTCGCCCAATCTCAGCCGCATGCCACTTTGAAGGCGCGTCGACTTGCCGGCACCGAGCGGGCTGTCGGAGTCGTTTATGAACAATCCGCTGCTCGACGTGTCGGTGACGAAATATCCATCTCGCCCGCCAGAGATCTTGCAATGTGCCCTTGAAACGAACATGTCGGGATCGTTGATCTGCCAACCCGCGTCCGCGCTGCGGCCGATCACCAGCTCACCCTCGTCAAGCCGGGCCTGCCGCACCGCCTGGGTGCGTGGCCCTTGCTCCAGTGTCAGCAGCAGGCTCATGCCGCGACCCCCGTCATTTCCGGCCGCCATCCGACGATTGTCCGCAGCCGCATGTCGTCAGCATCGCCCCTTTCGATGGGTCGCGCAAGCCAGGCGGTCCGCCCGAGCCGAACCGCTCCGATTTGGGGCGGCGGTACGGCTTCACGCGCAAGCACGATGCGCAGATCGACGTCGAGCGACTCCCCGACCATGTCGCGAACGGCCTGCTTGAACAGCTTGAGCCGCTCGCCGCCAGGCAGGAACGCCTTGAACTCCTCATACCCCAGCGGGCCGACACGCAGTTCGATCCTGCTTTGGCGGCTGAAAACGCGTGGGCCGATCGTCGCGCCCTTGCCGAGCCCTGCAAAGGCCTTTGCAAGACGGGTCTGGAGACCGGTTGGTACTGTTATCCAGGCGGAGATGAACTCCTTGATCTGTACCGGCGCCTTGAACGCTTCCGCCAGGAACAGCGTCAGCCGTTCCGGGCCGTCGACCTGATTGGCCAGCGAAGCCGCCTGGCGAAGCTTCACCGTATCGAGATTGGGGTCCTGCGTGCCGGGAAGTCCGATCCCGGCCATGGCTTCAAGCATGGCGCGAACGCGCCCGCCGACCGCGCGTTCGGCCTGCACGGCCGGGTGCGCATCCGCCCACGCCCGATAGTAGAGGGCGATCATACGGTGCTGCAGAATGTTGACGAAGTCGACGAACGTCGTGTCGCTGGTCAGTTGTGCCTCGGCGCCGGCGAACCAGCGTTGCGAGAGCCGGTCGAGCACCCAGCGCGTCAGATGCAGCGGCATTGGACCCTCGGGTCCCAGCAGACCAAAATTTGCCACCGTGACCCGGGCCGGTGCCGCATCGCGGGCTTCGCGGAACACAACCAGGTCCCGTGCGGAAAAGGCGAGGCGTACATGCTGGCCGAGCCGTGCCGGCTCACGGTCGGGACGGCCGGAATGGCCGAACAGACCGTTCCGTTGTTCGAGGCGGCGCAGCAGTTCGAAAAAGTCGAACGTCTCGGACAGACCTTCGGCCCTGTTCGGGCCGGGCGTGTCTAGATCAGGTAGCGATTGCCGGGCGTCATCGGCCATGGCACATCCTCCTGCTTCTGCAGCAGCCGCGTGCGAGTTCGCACGAAGCCGTTTATCCCGGCGTGACGAGCAAACAACCGCGCCAGCAAGGCCGAAAGCAGCAAGGTACTTTGGCCGGCCAGGACCGATTGATCAACATGCAACGTGACTTCGGTACCGCGTCCAAAGCACATCGGTCCATCGATTTGCAGACGTTCGATGACCGGCTGCGAGTCGATACGCACGATCGAATGCACATTTCGGGCAAGGCTTGGATCGCCGCGATCGGCATAAAGGTCGAGTAGCGCATGCAGGGGATCGATGCCGCGGCCTTCTTTGGCAAGACTGAGAAAGTTGAGCGCGAGCTGCGCCACCAGCCGCCAGGCGAGATCATCGGCCCGCGATTCCCCGTCGGCCCCAGCAGGCAGTGCCGCAGGAATAGCTGGCTGCGGCGCACGCAAGGCGCCAAGAAGCCTCACGGTTTCGACCGGGTCGCCGGCCTCTAACGTCAACGTCGGATTGTCATCGAGGATCGGCAGATCACGATTGGTGCAAAGCGCCATCACGTCGAGCCGCTTCAGCGGCCGGGTCGCCGGCCTTACGAGCGGCCGGGACACGGCCAGGAAAACGTCATCCCCGGTATAGGACGTTCGCGTCAGGCCTTCGCGGCGCTCCTCCTCCATCGCGCGGCGAGGGCGCCTTTCGGTCGAATAGACCCAACCACTACCGCCGTTCTGACCCAGGCTGAAGAGCTCGGGGATTTCAGCGTCGTTACCTTCCGTGTCGGCGTCCTCGACGCGGATGACCCGGTAGATTTCGAAGTCACGCGCCCGCGTCCGGTCCGCATGCAACACCTGGCGCGTCTTGCGTTCATCGACTTCGACGACGTTGCACTCGCGTTCGAACAGATTGATGATCGGTGTCGCGAAAAGTTCGAAGTCCGCCGGCGTCAGATCGGCCAGCTCGGGAACCGTGCGTTTGAACAGGAAAATGATCTCGAGTCCGGCCGCGCATTGGCGCACGACAGGCTGCAATCCCAAAACCCGTGCATAGTGAAAACGCTCGGGCATCATGAAGTATTCGCGCAGCAACCGGTATCCTTCGAATGTCGGGCGGGTGCGCGGCATCAAGGCCTCGTCGTCGCTGATGCCGATCATCTCGGGTGCCGGCAACGGCGACAGCGGGTTGGTCTTGCCTTCCGGTCGCGCTGCTGTGGCCGCGCAGGCGCCGAAAATCGCATCGAACAGTAGCGGCGCCTTGGTGCGTCCGGCAAAATAGAGGTCAAGCCGGTCGAGAGCCAGTTCGTCGAGCTTGCCTTTTCCGGTCCTGGCCAGCGTGAGGCGGAGCGCCGACTCGCCGCTGACACCGCCGATCGGTCCTATGCCAGCCATCGCCATCGCACTGCGGTCCTGAAAAAAGCTGACCGAAGTGACCGCGATCGGCCATAGAGTCATTTCCTGGGCGGTTGAGAAAATGCAGCGCGTTGACAGGCCTGGCTGCAGGCTGGAAACCAGCCGTGTGTTGCGCTTGACGACGTGGCCGGCCAGCATGGTCTGGACCTGCTGGCCGGGTTTCAGCACCGCCATCGCCGTTGCCGGCGCCGGCGTGACCAGATCGGGATAGAGAACGTCGAGCACACTGCGGGAAAATCGCGAGCGCTCGGCATCGACCTTTAGCCGGGTGCGCGCGGCCAGGAAGGCTACGCCATCGAGCAGGCGCTCGACATATGGGTCCGGACACGGCACCGTATCGAGGGAAAGGTTGCGCGCCACCGCCGGATGCATGTCTGCGAATTCCGATGCAAGAGCGCGGATATGGCTCAGTTCCTCCTCGTAATATTCGACGAAGACCCGATCCATCTCAGGCCTCCCCAATTTCGGTCCGCGCCAAACCGTTGTCGAGATTGATCGTGGTGCGCAGGCGCATGCGTTCGGGAGTCGGGGTCATGATCAGAACGGCGTCTATCTCGATCTTCAGGCCGACGGTGTTGTCGCCAAGCGTGACCGTTACCTTTGTTGCGCTTTCCTTCAGGCGGGGCTCGAAGGTCGCGAGCACCATGCGGATCTCACGTGCCAACACCTCGCGATCGAAGTCGCGCGACGAGCGGCCCGAGAAGGAGGGCACGCCGTAATTGACCACGCTGCGGCGGACCTCCGGGAAATCGGCAAGCGAAGGGGGATTGTCCGCAACCTGTTCATTTTCCAGGTCGGAAAGAAGCGGCGTCGCCTCGAAGCGCTCTGTGTTGAAGAGCGCCTCGATGTCACGCCGTACCGCTTCCCTGAGCACGCGCGCCGATACCACCACGCCACGGCTTTCGATTTCGACGCGGTGCTGGGTCTGAACGGCCAACCGATGCAGACGGCGTTTCTGATCCGGTGTCAGTACCACATCGGCGTCGATGGCACGCGTGCTGCCGGCAACGAGTGTGTCGAGACGGTCCGCGCCAAGCTCGTCGAGCAGGACATGGCGCAGCCCGTCTATTTCCGAGGTCAGGCCCGGCAGATCATTGACGAGACGATCCCAAAGCGACGGCTGGACGGCTTCGCTTTTCGCCCGCAAGCTGCCAGTGGTCTGCTGCATGCCCGCGCCGGGTCGCCGAACCTCACTTGCCGACATAGACATCCATTTCGGCTTCATCATTGCCGTCATAGACGAATTTGATCTTCTTGTAGGCGAAGCTGACCTCTTCCTGGATCAGGTCTTCCTCATCCTCGGCTTGCGACATGTCGTATTCCATGATCGAGGCGTCGGTGAGGGTAACGACCAGGTAATCCTTGGTCTCGCCATCGATGGTCCGGCGGGCCGAGAACACCACCTCATCAAGGGCCTTGTTTTCGAACAAAGCCTTTTTCAGATAGGGCGATGATTTGTCGTAGTGCTTGGTGAATTTGATCATCCCCATAGAGACGCGGCCACGGCGTGACAGCGAATTGGGATCATAAGGTGCGACCATCTTGTAGTCGACGCCATGGATTTCAATCTCGTCATCGTGGCCGTCGCGGGTGCTGGGGCCTTTGATATCGGGAACCTTCAGGAAGCCATCAATCTTCGTAGTCGGCATTGTGTTTCTCCACCGCTTTCAAAAAACCAGGTTGTCGTTGCTGCGATCAAGTCTTAACGGACGGTAGTTCCGAGACCAGTCGGAGCGACGCATTGATGCCCTCCAGCTGGTAATGCGGGCGCAGATAGAAGCGGGCATTATAATAGCCCGGCCGCCCCTCCACGCTGTCCACCTGGACCTCGGCGGCGGCAAGCGGGCGCTTGGCGCGCGCCTTGTCGTCGGCAAAGGCCGGGTTGGCCAGCACGTATCGATTGATCCACTCGGTCAACCAGATCTGCATGTCGGCGCGCTCCTTGAACGAGCCGACCTTGTCGCGCGCGATCGCCTTGAGGTAGTGCGCAAAGCGCGAGACCGGGAACAGGTAGGGCAGGTTGGCGCTCAGCCGCTCGTTCGACTGTGCATCGGGGTCGACCAGCCGCCCCGCCCGCGTTTCGTCGTCCTGCAGCGAGTGTGCTCCGATGAAGGCCGCGAGATCGGTATTCTTCCGGTGCAGGATGGGCATCAAGCCAAGCTTGGCCAGTTCCGCCTCGCGCCGGTCGTCGATGGCGACTTCCGTGGGACATTTCATCGCGATCGAGCCATCATCGGTCGGGAAGCTATGCACCGGCAGGTTGAGCACCGTGCCACCATTCTCGACGCCGCGGATCTGCGTGCCCCAGCCGAAAAGCTTGTGACTGCGGTTGATGTTGACGCCCATCGGGAAGGCGGCGTTCATCCAGACATATTTGTTGTGATCGCCCTCCACCTCTTCCTCGAAGGTGAAACCCTTCACCGGAACGGTATCGGTGCCGTAGGGCAGCCGCGCCAGGACGCGGGGCATGGTCAGGCCGATGTAGCGAGCGTCCTCACTCTCGCGCAACGACTGCCACGAGGCATAGGCGGGGTTGGAGACGATCTGCTGCAGGTCTTGCGGGTTCGGCAGTTCCTGCCAGCTGTCCATGCGAAATAGGCGCGGCGAAGCGGCCGCGATAAACGGCGTATGCGCGGAAGCGCAGATGCCGGAGATGTTGCGCAGCAGGCCGACGTCACGTGGGTGATTGGAGAACTCGTAGGCGCCGATCACGCAGCCGATTGGTTCGCCGCCAAGCATCGAATACTCGTCTGTGTAGACTTTCTTGAAGATCGGGCTCTGGTCCCACATCTGACCTTCATAGTCTTCAAGCGTATCGGCCAGCTGCTCTTTGGAGATGTTCATCACCCGGATCTTCAGCTTCTGATCCGTCTCGGTGTTGTTGACGAGATACCACAGCCCTCGCCATGTGCCTTCCATCTCACGCACTTCCGGCGCGTGCAGGATTTCGTTGACCTGTGTCGTCAGCATCTTGTCAATGCCGGCGATCAGCGACTTGATCGATTTGATGGCATTGGAAGAGATGGTCGTGGTGTCGGAACGGGACTGCGCCGCGAGCGCGAGATTGCGCACGAGCTGTTGCAGCTTCTCGCTGTCGTCCTTCTTGACCTTGAAATCTTTTTCGAGGAGTCCGCTGAATTCATCGAGGTTTATGGCTTCGGCCTCCGCGGCGACTGAGGCGGTCTTTTGCTGTTCGGCCATGATCATTCCCCAACCTTGTCGTCGTCGGCCAGCGCCTGGCTGGCAATCTTGCCAAGAAGCGGTTCGTTGTTCAGAAGCTGCGCGATGCGCTTTTCAGCATCGACACGGCCATCCATGAAGCCGAGCAATTCCTCGAGTTGTCGACGCATCTTGAGGATCTCGGCCAGTTGCGGAACTTGCTCGGCAATCTTGTCGGGGGCGAAATCACCCATCTTGGAAAATGTAAGATCGAGCGCCAGTTCCTCGTCACGCTCCTGGCCCTCGGCCTGCGGCAGCGTGTTCTTCACCCGCGCTTTGACGCGGGGGCCGAGCGCCTCCATGAATTTTGGGAAGCGGTTCGCGTCGGTCTCGACAAAGGAGCGGTCCAGCACCGACTTTGACGCTTCCTTGGTTTGCGAAGCACCGGCAAGGTCGGCCATCACGCCCATGACAAACGGCAGTTCGATCGTCGTCGGGCTGCCGTAGGTTTCCACATCGTAGGCGATCTGCACCCGCGGCGCGCGATTTCGTTCGATGACCTTGGCTTTGCTTTCGGCTGGCATGTGTTGTTACCTTTCATCCTTCTGAGCCGTCTTCTTGGCATCGGGAACGCCGGCCAGCAGCCTGAACTCCTTCAGCCCCGAAGGGGCGAGATCTTCCATCAGTTCAACGAAATCCATGTGCACCATCCGACGGACCCGCCGAGCCAGGTGCGGAATTGGGCTCGACGGTTCGGTACGGTCATAGAAGGCGACGACCAGGTCGAGGCATTTCACCACGTCGTCGCGCGAGGAGATCCGGTCGGGGAGTCCCGTGCTCGAGTCCGCATAGCTTGCCATACTTGCCATAGCATCGGCTCCATGACCGTTTCGAGCAGGCGTTGCCAGTTCCGTCGGCACCGCCTGCGTGGCTGCGCCATTCGTCACCGCGCCGGCCGCTGAATTCCGTTCAAGTGTCGTCAGCAAACGCTGCAGGAACCGTTTTAAGTCCGGAACGGGAGTGCCGCTGCCCTCGAGACGAGCGTTGAGCGCAGTCTCGAGCGCATCCAGTGCCGTGATCGTCGCCCGGGCGTCGGCGATGAGCTGGACCATCTCCGCATTGGCCTGATCGATCTGTGCCGCACATGCGGCACGCACCCGATTCAAGAGTTGTCCGTGCGCACTGACCAGCTGCGCTTTTTCCGCCGCATTCAGCCCCGAGGCGGCTTCCTGGAGCATGACGCGATCGTCGAGCGCACCCTTCTCCAGGTCCTTGCCCTGAACCGGGCCGATTGCGCGCGGCGCGAAGAACGTCATTTGCCGCAGATTCGCCAACAACCCGTCCTGACCATTCTGCAGGTCGATCAGCGCGTTGATACGGCGCAAGGCGGCATCGCGCGGCGAAGCGTTGGGCCGCATAGCCGGATGCATGGTGTCCCAATGCTGATCGAAGGTCTGCGCGATCAGCGTCAGACCTTGCGCCAATCCGGCCAGCCCGTCTTCATTGGCCAGCGCGCGCGTGACGATGACAAGCAGGCGCAAGTCCCTGCCATGCGCGCGCAATTCCTCCGCCTTTGCGAGCACAGCGGGCCAGTCGACTGGAATCGTGCTTTGCGAGCCGGCCTTATTGTTGCCGTCGTGGACGACCTTGAGTTGGGCTTCGGTCAGGCGCTCCAACTCATGGAAAGCCGGGTCGTTGCGCAAATCTTCCCCGGACGGATTCTCACCGTCTAGCGAAGAAAGCCAGAGTGCGAGATCAATCACACCAACCCCCAGCGAAGGCCCTCAAACCTTATGTGACCTTACGTTATCACACCGGTGCACTTTACCACAATTCAACGAGTGCTCCAAAATTAACAGAAGCTGAACACCGCCATGAGTACCGAACTCCGTGGCGCAATTGTCAATCCGTATGAGAAATGCATCGCGCAGGGCGCGCAATTCCGCTGTTGTTTGCAGCCGGTGGTGCAAGACTTCCACAATACGAGGAAGCTGGCTGAACCAGGCATTGAGGCCTCGTCCACAACGCACTTTGTCAAGTGGCGGCATCTGTGGCAGTTTATCGGCTGGCAGATTGCAGGAGCACGTTCGATGGAACAGCGCCGGTCGTCGCAGAGCTTCAAGCGTAAGGAACTGGTCGGCAAGCTTGATCCTGTCGGGGTGCGCGCCTTCAAGGCCGCGGCCGATAGCGCCAAGCTGCGCGGCAATCCTTACGTCGAACTCGTTCACTTCATCGAGCAGCTGGTGCTTTCCGACCGCTCCGATGTGCAAATGATAATCGCCGATGCGGGACTGGATGCCAGCCGGCTCACGGCAGATATGACCCGTGCCGTCGACAAGTTGCCCTATGGCGCAACCTCGATCGAGGAATTCTCCGATCATATCTTCCATGCAATCCAGGAAGCCTGGAACCTCGCGACGCTGGAGTTCGGCGTCGAGGAAGTCCGCAGCGCCCATATTCTGCTTTCCTGCCTGAAAACCCCGGTTCTGGAAGGCCTGCTGTCGAAGATCAGCGGCGAGTTCGACAAGATCGACGCCGATGCGGTTGTCGCGCGGTTCGCCGATGTCGTGGAAGGTTCGCTCGAAGGCGGCGCAGCCATCGCGGTTCCCGCGGCTGAAACGCCGAAGCGGACCATGGGCGGAGATTCGGCCTTGGCGAAATTCGCCACCGATCTGACCCAACGCGCCCGCGAGGGCAAGATCGATCCGGTCGTCGGCCGCGATCCGGAGATCCGGCAGATAGTCGACATCCTGATGCGGCGTCGGCAAAACAACCCGATCCTGACCGGCGAGGCCGGGGTCGGCAAGACGGCGGTCGTTGAGGGCTTTGCCTTGCGTATCGCTCAGGGCGATGTGCCGCCCACGCTGCAAGGCGTCAGCGTGCGCATGCTCGATGTCGGATTGATGCAGGCGGGCGCCAGCGTGAAGGGCGAATTCGAAAAACGGCTGAAGGCTGTGATCGACGAGGTTCAATCGTCCGAAACGCCGGTCATCCTGTTCATCGACGAGGCCCACACCTTGATTGGCGCCGGCGGTGCTGCCGGAACCGGTGATGCCGCCAATCTCTTGAAGCCGGCGCTGGCACGGGGCGAACTTCGCACCATCGCCGCAACGACCTGGGCCGAATATAAGCAGCACATCGAGAAAGACCCGGCGCTGACCCGCCGTTTCCAGGTGGTCAAGATCGACGAGCCGTCGGAGGCGGTGGCCGTTCTGATGTTGCGCGGGGTGGCAGGGGTTCTGGAGCAACACCACAAGGTGCAGATACTCGACGAGGCGATCGAGGCAGCAGTCGGCCTGTCGCATCGCTACATCCCGGCACGGCAACTGCCTGACAAGGCGGTGAGCCTCCTCGACACCGCCTGCGCCCGTGTCGCCATATCGCAGCATGCTACGCCAGCCGAGGTCGAGGACATCATGCGCCGCCGCCAGGCTCTGGAGGTCGAGCGCGGCATCATCGGGCGCGAGGCCGCGATCGGCATCGAGGTGGCTGAACGGCAGGCGCGCGTCGACACCGGGCTTGCCGAAAGCGAGATCACCCTGGCTGCGGCGCAGCAGCGTTGGGATCGTGAAAAGGTGCTCGTCGCCGAGATACTCGAACTGCGCGCCAGGCTGCGCGGCGAGGGTGTGGCGCTCGATGCGGCCACCGTTGGGGCCGATGCCGAACCGGCAGCGGCGAACGCAGAAAAGACCAAGGTAGCGGAGTCGTCAGAGACTGAGCCGCCCAAGGCCGCCCAGACGGACGCGGAGACACAGGCCGCTGCCGATCCTGCCGCCGATCTCGCCCGATTGCGCGCACTGATGGCCGAATTGGCAGCGGCACAAGGCGAGACACCGCTGATTCTGCCCTCGGTTGACCGCAATGCAGTGGCCGCCGTGGTCCAGGACTGGACCGGGATCCCGACCGGACGGATGCTGTCCAGCCAGACCGAAAAGGCGCTCAAGCTCGCCGCCACGCTTTCGGAACGGGTCGTCGGCCAGGATCACGCCATGGAGATGATCGCCAAACGCGTGCAGACCAGCCGCGCCGGGCTTGGCGCGCCTGAAAAGCCGGTCGGGGTCTTCCTGCTTTGCGGCCCCTCGGGCGTCGGCAAGACCGAAACGGCATTGGCGCTGGCCGAAACGCTTTACGGTGGCGAGCAGAACCTGATCTCCATCAACATGTCCGAGTTCCAGGAGGCGCACACCGTCTCGACACTGAAGGGCGCACCGCCCGGCTATGTCGGCTACGGCAAGGGCGGCATCCTGACCGAAGCGGTGCGCAGAAAACCCTATTCGGTGATCCTGCTCGACGAGGTCGAGAAGGCGCATCCCGACGTCCACGAAATCTTCTTCCAGGTCTTCGACAAGGGCATGATGGACGACAGCGAGGGCCGCCGGATCGATTTCAAGAACACCCTGATCCTGCTCACCTCGAATGTCGGCTCCGAAGTTATCATGGACCGCACAAAGAATGGCACGCTGCGGACCGGGCTCGACGATCTGGATACCGCCTTGCGCAGCCCATTGCTGAAGGTCTTCCCGGCTGCCTTCCTTGGCCGGGTGGTGACCATTCCTTACTATCCGCTCTCTGATTCGATGATCGAAGCGATCACTGGCCACCAGTTCGCCAAGATCGCTCGCCGGTTGCGGGCAACCAACGATGCGGAACTGGTGATCGGCGACGGTGTCATGGATCTGGTCAAGGCCCGCTGCACCGAGATCGAATCCGGCGGGCGGATGATCGATGCCATCCTGACCAACACGCTGCTGCCGGAACTGAGCCGCGGCGTGCTTAACCGGTCGCTCGAGGGCGAAAAGATGACCAAAGTCACCGTCGGCGCCTCCAAGGAAGGTTTCACTTATTCCTTCGAGTAGGTTCTGATCGTGTAGAACCTCGTCGCCCTCGGCTGCCGGCCCGCTATTCGCGATCCCCCGTGGCGCCGCAATTCGAGAGGTGGCGGTCTTGCCCGTGCGCGAGAACGACGTGCGCAGCCGGTAGCGGATCGTCCACGACAGCCCCGGCCCGCCGGTAGCATCGACGATCGTCCATCTATTGAAGGTTACCGACTGTCCCGCGCATTTCCAGCTGCGGGGACGCCTGGGCTTGAAAGAAGCTCACTGGCTTATCCGATGTCGCCCAGACGCAAATTCCGCAGGCAATCCCGAAGGAGATCAACAGGGCGGGCGAGATGGGTAAGCGGTGCAGGGATTGGCTGGGCCTCTTTGTTGCAGACCCGCCCAAAACCTCCTGCAACCGGATCGGTTCGACATAAAATATTTACCGTGTTGGCATGGTTTACGAATGGTTTCGCGGGCCATCCACCTCATGGCCGCTTTGGCTTTGGCCGGACCGGTTAAGGTTGAGCCGGATGATTTGACCGGCTGCGAAACTCCTCGCAAATTCCTCGTTGTCGAAAAGCTGTTGGGTGGTCAGGCCATCCTCGATGATCTGCACCGCCCATTGGCCGTCTATGTGTTCTACCCGAACACCGTCCTTCTGATCGTCGCCCACGCCCGCACTCCCACACAACGATGTGCGAAAAAAACCATGTGATCGGCAATCCAGCAAGTCACAAAACCGTACGAATCCGGCCGCTGGTTAACTTTGTAAAAGCGTCGAAATTTTCGCAAATGCCCGCACCCGCAGGAAACCAATTTTGGAAGGCCCGTAGCTCTCACGGCCGCAGCCCGATCATCATCGATCCAGAGAAGCTGTGGACGGCATGTTGCGAGTACTTCGAATGGGTCGACGCGCACCCGCTCTATGAGGCCAAGCCCTTTGCGTATCAGGGCGAGGTGAAGATAGAGAACGTGGCGAAGATGCGCGCCATGACGATTTCACCAGCCAGGTCGAGGAAATCATCCGCACCCAGAAGTTCGAATCGGAACTCACCGGCAAAGACGGCGAACCGTTGCCGCTGGTCCCCGTGGTCAATGTCACAGTCCGCAGTTCTTGACCTGGAGCTGCATCCCAAGCAGGGGATAGCATACAACACCGAAGCGACCGAAACGCTGTATGGTGGCGCGGCCGGCGGCGGCGGCTCCTCATCATGGCGCCGATTGCTCGGTCGGCCGCGCTCCTTCGACACCAGCCCGCCGGCGCCGTCCTGGTCATAGGCTTGCAACAGCCGGTGAACCTGACTGCGGCTGAG
>NZ_RZQT01000123.1:0-18306 GCF_003998485.1 Mesorhizobium sp. M7A.F.Ca.CA.001.04.2.1 | reverse complement strand
TGATGCCGGGCGACAACATCACGGTCGATGTCGAGCTGATCGTGCCGATCGCCATGGAAGAGAAGCTGCGCTTCGCTATCCGTGAAGGCGGCCGCACCGTCGGTGCCGGCATCGTCGTCACCATCAAAGAGTAATTTGGACTTAAACCGATCTGTCGCGGGCGCGGGAGTTGCCCGCGCCGCGCCAGAACAAGGAAGTGACGCATGAACGGACAGAATATCCGCATCCGCCTTAAGGCGTTTGACCACCGCGTGCTCGACGCCTCGACGAAGGAAATCGTGTCGACGGCCAAGCGTACCGGTGCAAACGTCCGCGGCCCCATTCCGCTGCCGACGCGGATCGAAAAGTTCACGGTCAACCGGTCGCCTCACGTCGACAAGAAGAGCCGCGAGCAGTTCGAGATGCGCACGCACAAGCGTCTGCTCGACATCGTCGATCCGACCCCGCAGACGGTCGATGCTTTGATGAAGCTCGATCTGGCCGCCGGCGTCGACGTCGAGATCAAGCTCTAAGGGAATGAGAGCGCGGTAAGGGGCGGTGCCCCTGGCCCGGAACTCTAAAGGAATTGAACCGATGCGTTCAGGTGTGATTGCAAAGAAGGTGGGAATGACCCGCATCTATAACGATGCCGGGGAACATGTTCCCGTCACCGTTCTCCTGATGGAGAACTGCCAGGTCGTGGCCCAGCGCACGCAAGAGAAGAATGGCTACACCGCCGTTCAGCTCGGCGTTGGCCTTGCCAAGGTGAAGAACACGTCGAAGGCGATGCGCGGCCATTTCGCGACCGCTTCCGTCGAGCCGAAGGCGAAGGTCGCCGAGTTCCGCGTCTCCGCCGACAACATGATCGATGTCGGCGCCGAGATCACCGTCGAGCACTTCGTCGCCGGCCAGAAGGTCGATGTGACGGGCACGACGATCGGCAAGGGCTTTCAGGGCGTCATCAAGCGCCACCACATGGGCGGTGGCCGTGCAACGCACGGTAACTCGGTTTCGCACCGTACGCACGGTTCGACCGGCCAGCGCCAGGACCCGGGCAAGGTGTTCAAGGGCAAGCATATGGCTGGCCACATGGGCGACACCCGCGTCACCACGCAGAATGTCGAGATCGTGTCGACCGACGCCGACCGCGGCCTGATCCTGATCCGCGGTGCGGTTCCCGGATCGAAGGGCGCCTGGATCCTGGTCCGCGATGCGGCCAAGGTGGCACTGCCGGCCAATGCGCCGAAGCCTGCCGCGATCCGCGCCGTTGCTGCCGAAAGTGGCGCCAAGAACGAGGCTCCGGCCACAGAGGGAGCGGAATAATGGATCTCAAGATCACAACGCTGGGCGGCAAGGACGCCGGCAAGGTGGAACTCTCCGACGAGATTTTCGGCCTTGATCCGCGCGAAGACATCCTGCAGCGCGTCGTGCGCTGGCAGCTTGCCAAGAAGCAGCAGGGCACGCACAAGACCAAGGGTCGCGCCGAGATCGCGCGCACCGGCGCCAAGATGTACAAGCAGAAGGGTACGGGCCGCGCCCGTCACCATTCGGCACGCGCTCCGCAGTTCCGCGGCGGCGGCAAGGCCCACGGCCCGGTCGTTCGCAGCCACGAGCACGAACTGCCGAAGAAGGTTCGCGCTCTTGGCCTCAAGCATGCTCTCTCGGCCAAGGCCAAGAGCGCGTCGATCATCATCATCGACGAACTGAAGCTGACCGAGGCCAAGACGAAGGCGCTGATCGCGAATTTCGCGACGCTGGGCCTGACCAATGCTTTGCTGATCGGCGGCGCCGAGCTTGACAAGAACTTCAAGCTGGCGGCGACGAACATCCCCAACATCGACGTGCTGCCTATCCAGGGCATCAACGTCTACGACATTCTGCGCCGCGGCACGCTGGTCCTTTCGAAGGCCGCCGTCGAGGCTCTCGAGGAGCGTTTTAAATGACCGACCTTCGTCATTACGACGTGATCGTCTCGCCGGCGATCACCGAAAAGTCGACCATGGCCTCCGAGCAGAACAAGGTCGTCTTCAACGTCGCCAAGAAGGCGTCGAAGCCGGAAATCAAGGCCGCCGTCGAAGCGCTGTTCGGCGTCAAGGTGATGGCCGTGAACACGCTTGTCCGCAAGGGCAAGATCAAGCGCTTCCGTGGCACGGTTGGCCGCCAGAGCGACGTCAAGAAGGCGGTTGTGACGCTGGCCGATGGCCAGTCGATCGACGTCGCGACGGGTCTCTGAGCAAGGCCGCGAGGACAGAACAATGGCACTGAAAAAATTCAACCCGGTAACGCCCAGCACCCGTCAGCTGGTCATCGTCGACCGCTCGGGCCTCTACAAGGGCAAGCCCGTCAAGGGTCTGACCGAAGGCCTGACCAAGTCGGGCGGCCGCAACAATCACGGTCGCATCACCGCCCGCTTCATCGGCGGTGGTCACAAGCGTTCGTACCGCATCATCGACTTCAAGCGCCGCAAGTTCGACGTCGTCGGCACGGTCGAGCGCATTGAGTACGATCCGAACCGCACCGCCTTCATCGCGCTGATCAAGTATGACGATGGCGAGCTGTCCTACATCATCGCTCCGCAGCGTCTGGCTCCCGGCGACAAGATCGTGTCCGGTGAATCGGTCGACGTGAAGCCGGGCAATGCGATGCCGCTGGCTTCGATGCCGGTCGGCACCATCGTCCACAACATCGAGCTGAAGCCGGGCAAGGGCGCTCAGGTCGCCCGTTCGGCAGGTGGTTACGGTCAGCTGGTCGGTCGTGACCAGGGCATGGCGATCCTGCGCCTCAATTCGGGCGAGCAGCGTGTCGTTCACGGCTCCTGCATGGCCACTGTTGGCGCCGTGTCCAATCCGGACCACGGCAACATCAATGACGGCAAGGCCGGTCGCACGGTCTGGCGTGGCAAGCGCCCGCACAATCGCGGCGTGACCATGAACCCGGTCGACCATCCGCACGGCGGCGGCGAAGGCCGCACATCGGGTGGCCGCCATCCGGTTTCGCCCTGGGGCAAGCCGACCAAGGGCAAGAAGACGCGGTCCAACAAGGCGACCGACAAGTTCATCCTGCGCTCGCGCCATCAGCGCAAGAGCTAAGAAGAGGTAACGCCAAGTGACTCGTTCGATTTGGAAAGGCCCCTTCATTGACGGCTACCTTCTCAAGAAGGTGGACAAGGTTCGTGAAGGTGGTCGCAATGAGGTGATCAAGATGTGGAGCCGTCGCTCCACCATCCTGCCGCAGTTCGTCGGCTTCACCTTCGGTGTCTACAACGGCCAGAAGCATGTTCCCGTCTCGGTGAACGAGGACATGGTCGGTCACAAGTTCGGTGAATTCGCTCCGACCCGGACCTATTACGGTCACGGCGCGGATAAGAAGGCGAAGAGGAAATAATCATGGGCAAGGCCAAAGCTCCGCGCAGGCTTGCTGATAACGAAGCGCGCGCCGTATTGCGCACGATCCGTATCAGCCCGCAGAAGCTGAACCTGGTTGCCGCGCTGATCCGCGGCAAGAAGGTCGCGACAGCGCTTTCCGATCTCGAATTCTCGGCCAAGCGGATTTCCGGCACGGTCAAGAAGACGCTGGAATCGGCAATCGCCAACGCGGAAAACAACCACGACCTGGATGTCGATGCACTGATCGTGGCGGAAGCCTATGTCGGCAAGTCGATCGTCATGAAGCGGTTCCATGCCCGTGGCCGCGGTCGCGCCAGCCGTATCGAGAAGCCGTTCTCGCACCTCACGATCGTCGTTCGTGAAGTCGAAGAAAAAGGGGAGGCCGCATAATGGGCCAGAAAGTCAATCCGATCGGTCTTCGCCTCGGCATCAACCGCACCTGGGATTCGCGCTGGTTCGCGAACACCGGCGAGTACGGCAAGCTGCTGCATGAGGACATCAAGATCCGCAAGTATCTCGAGAAGGAGCTCAAGCAGGCTGCCATCTCGAAGGTCGTGATCGAGCGTCCGCACAAGAAGTGCCGCGTCACCATCCATGCCGCGCGCCCGGGTCTGATCATCGGCAAGAAGGGCGCCGACATCGAGAAGCTTCGCAAGAAGCTGATGGAGATGACGAAGTCCGAGACGCACCTCAACATCGTTGAAGTGCGCAAGCCGGAGATCGACGCGACCCTGGTCGCCCAGTCGATCGCCCAGCAGCTCGAGCGTCGTATCGCGTTCCGCCGCGCCATGAAGCGTGCCGTTCAGTCGGCGATGCGCCTCGGTGCCGAAGGCATCCGCATCAACTGCGCCGGCCGCCTCGGCGGCGCCGAGATCGCGCGCATGGAATGGTATCGCGAAGGCCGCGTGCCGCTGCATACGCTGCGTGCGGACGTCGACTACGGTACGGCCGAAGCGCACACGGCTTATGGCATCTGCGGCGTCAAGGTCTGGGTGTTCAAGGGCGAGATCCTTGAGCATGACCCGATGGCTTCGGAGCGTCGGGCCAGCGAAAGCGATGCAGCGCATGGCGGTGGTGGTGATCGCGAACGCGGTCGTCGTCGCGAAAACGCCTGAGACATTTAGGAATTTGGAGTTAGAACGATGCTGCAGCCAAAGCGCACAAAGTTCCGCAAGCAGTTCAAGGGCCGTATCCATGGTACCGCAAAGGGCGGCACCAACCTGGATTTCGGTGGTTTCGGGCTGAAGGCGCTTGAGCCGAACCGCGTCACCGCACGTGAGATCGAGGCGGCCCGCCGCGCGATCACCCGTGAAATGAAGCGCGCTGGTCGCGTCTGGATCCGTATTTTCCCGGACGTGCCGGTCACTTCGAAGCCGACCGAAGTCCGCATGGGTAAGGGCAAGGGCGCGGTCGATTACTGGGCGGCGCGCGTCAAGCCAGGCCGCATCATGTTCGAGATCGACGGCGTCAATGAAGAAACCGCCCGTGAGGCACTGCGTCTCGGCGCGGCCAAGCTCTCGGTCAAGACGCGCTTCGTGCAGCGCATCGCAGAATAAGGACGGGCTGATCATGAAAGCCGAAGACATCCGGACCAAGACCCAGGACCAGCTGACCGACGACCTGGCCAGCCTGAAGAAGGAGCAGTTCAACCTGCGCTTCCAGAAGGCCACCGGCCAGCTCGAGAAGACCGCGCGCGTGAGACAGGTTCGTAAGGACATTGCGCGTATCAAGACCATCGCTGCGGAAAAGTCCGCGGCTAAGAAGGCTTAAGGACGAAAACCATGCCAAAGCGCATTCTGCAGGGCACCGTCGTCAGCGACAAGAACGAGAAGACGGTTGTCGTCAAGGTCGAACGGCGCTTCACGCATCCCGTGATGAAGAAGACCGTGCGCATGACCAAGAAGTACAAGGCGCACGACGAGAACAACGCCCACAAGGTTGGCGATCAGGTGTTCATCCAGGAATCGAAGCCGATTTCCAAGGACAAGCGCTGGATCGTCGTGTCTTCGGACCAAGCCTGACCTCGGGCGTAAACAACGAATTTTGGACAGACCGGGGAGGGGCTTTGAGCCCATCCCGTTAGAAGAGAAGAAGGCGGCCAGTCATGATTCAGATGCAAACAAACCTCGACGTCGCGGATAATTCCGGCGCCCGTCGTGTCATGTGCATCAAGGTGCTGGGCGGCTCGAAGCGGAAATACGCTTCCGTGGGCGACATCATCGTGGTGTCGATCAAGGAAGCCATTCCGCGCGGCCGCGTGAAGAAGGGCGATGTGATGAAGGCGGTCGTGGTTCGCACGGCCAAGGACATTCGCCGCCCGGACGGCAGCGTGATCCGTTTCGACAAGAACGCGGCCGTTCTCGTCGACAACAAGAAAGAGCCGATCGGCACGCGTATCTTCGGACCGGTTCCGCGCGAACTCCGCGCCAAGAACCACATGAAGATCATCTCGCTCGCGCCTGAAGTGCTGTAAGGAGCCGGACCAATGCAAAAGATTAGAAAAGGCGACAAGGTCGTCGTGCTGGCCGGCAAGGACAAGGGCCGTTCGGGCGAAGTCCTCTCGGTACAGCCGAAGGAAGACACCGCGCTGGTGCGCGGCGTCAACATGATCCGCCGTCACCAGAAGCAGTCCCAGTCCCAAGAGGGCGGGATCATCACCAAGGAAGCGCCGATCCAGCTGTCGAACATCGCGCTGGCCGACCCCAAGGATGGCAAGCCGACCCGCGTCGGCTTCATCTTCCAGAAGGACGGCAAGAAGGTGCGCGTCGCCAAGCGCTCGGGAGAAGTCATCAATGGCTAAGGCTCAAACCACGAAGCCCAAGGCTGAAAGCAAACAGTCCAAGGCTCAGAACACGCCGCGCCTCAAGCAGGTCTACAACGAGACCATCCGCAAGGCGCTGCAGGAACAGTTCGGCTACGACAACGAGATGCAGGTTCCGCGCATCGACAAGATCGTGCTGAACATGGGCGTCGGCGAAGCGACCGCCGATTCGAAGAAGCCTTCGATCGCGGCCGAAGACCTGGCGATGATTGCCGGCCAGAAGGCCGTCGTCACCCGCGCCCGCAACTCGATCGCCGGCTTCAAGGTCCGCGAGAAGATGCCGATCGGCGCCAAGGTCACGTTGCGCAAGGAACGGATGTATGAGTTCCTCGACCGTCTCGTGAACATCGCACTGCCGCGCGTCCGCGACTTTCGCGGACTGAATCCGAAGAGCTTCGATGGCCGTGGCAACTACGCCATGGGCATCAAGGAACACATCGTGTTCCCGGAGATCAACTACGACAAGGTTGATCAGATCTGGGGCATGGACGTCATCGTTTGTACGACTGCGAAGACGGACGACGAAGCCAGGGCATTGCTCAAGGCCTTCAACTTCCCCTTCCGCCAGTAACGGCAGCGAGAAAAGGAAAAATCTGAAATGGCAAAGACCAGCTCAGTCGAGAAGAACAACAGGCGCCGCAAGCTTGCCGACCAGTATGGTCCCAAGCGGGCTGCGCTCAAGGCGATCATCATGGATCAGTCCAAGCCGATGGAAGAGCGTTTCCGCGCTCAGCTCAAGCTTGCCGCCATGCCGCGCAACTCGGCCAAGATACGCATCCGCAACCGCTGCGAAGTCACCGGCCGTCCGCGCGCCTACTATCGCAAGCTCAAAGTATCGCGCATCGCGCTTCGTGATCTCGGCAATAACGGCCAGATCCCGGGCCTGGTCAAGTCGAGCTGGTAAGGAGGACATAACATGTCATTGAGCGATCCTCTCGGCGATATGCTGACCCGCATCCGCAACGCGTATGGCCGCAAGAAGTCGAGCGTTTCGACGCCGGCTTCGCGTCTGCGCACCCGCGTCCTCGACGTGCTGAAGGCTGAAGGCTATATCCGCGATTACAGCCAGACCGACTTCGACAACGGCAAGTCCGAAATCGAGATCGAGCTGAAGTATTTCGACGGCGCGCCGGTCGTGCGCGAAATCGCCCGCGTTTCGAAGCCAGGCCGCCGCGTCTATGTTTCGGCCAAGTCGATCCCGCAGGTCGCAAACGGCCTCGGCATCGCCATCCTTTCGACACCGAAGGGCGTGATGGCCGACCATGAAGCACGTGAACAGAACGTCGGCGGTGAGATCCTCTGCCAGATCTTCTGATCTGGCAGTTGACCGCAAAGTGGAATCCGGTCTTCGGATCGTTCCCGAAGACAGAGACCTGAAACAAGAGAAGTGACGAGGACAACAAAATGTCTCGTATTGGAAAGAAACCCGTTTCGCTGCCGCAGGGCGTGACCGCGACCGTCAACGGCCAGACCGTGACGGCGAAGGGCCCCAAGGGTGAGCTGAAGTTCGTGGTGAACGACGAAGTGCTGGTCAAGATGGAAGGCAGCGAGATCGCTGTCCAGCCGCGCGACCAGACCAAGACCGCCCGCTCCAAGTGGGGCATGTCGCGCACGCAGATCGTCAACATCCTGCAGGGCGTCAAGGACGGTTTCGAGAAGAAGCTCGAGATCACCGGCGTCGGCTATCGCGCGGCACTTCAGGGCAAGAACCTGCAGCTGGCGCTTGGCTTCAGCCATGACGTCGTCTATGAGACGCCGCAGGGCATCACCATCACCGTGCCGAAGCCGACTGAAATCACCGTGGCCGGCATCGACAAGCAGCAGGTCGGCCAGGTTGCGGCCGAGATCCGCGAGTATCGTGGTCCCGAGCCTTACAAGGGCAAGGGCGTCCGCTACGCCGGCGAGAAGATCGTCCGCAAGGAAGGCAAGAAGAAGTAGTAGGCCTGGCCTCGAGAAGTTGAAGACTTTTCGGAAAGGGCCAAGCCAAGAGTGTAACGCCGCGGGGAGCGGTCGCGGGAGGCGCTTTCGCCTACCGCATATGGCGGCCCCCGTTTTTTGAAGGCAAGGAAGACCATCATGGGTACCAAGGAATCCACGCAGCGCCGTGCGCAGCGCGTCCGTCGTCAGATCAAGAAGGTCGCCGGCGAGCGTCCGCGTCTGTCGGTCCACCGCACGTCGAAGAACATCTATGTGCAGGTCATCGACGACGCCAAGGGCCACACCATCGCCGCCGCTTCGACGCTCGAGAAGGACTTCAAGGGTTCGCTCAAGACCGGCGCCGACACCGCTGCCGCCACCGCGATCGGCAAGCTGATCGCCGAGCGCGCCACCAAGGCCGGCGTCAAGGAAGTCGTCTTCGACCGCGGCGCTTACATCTATCACGGCCGCGTCAAGGCGCTCGCCGAGGCTGCCCGCGAAGGTGGCTTGAGCTTCTAAGCATGATCCCGAAAAGTTGCAGACTTTTCGGATAAAGATTATGCGAAGGAAATGATTTCGCCCCCGGTGACCGTTTCCCGATTTATTCGGGGCGAGGCACCGGATCTTATCAGCAACCGTGCTTCCGGAAAAAAACAAGGAACAGGATATGGCACAGGAACGTAGGGATGGCGGCCGCGGCCGCGATCGTGAAGAACGCGATGACGGCATGGTGGACAAGCTCGTCCACATCAACCGCGTCGCCAAGGTCGTCAAGGGCGGCCGTCGCTTCGGTTTTGCAGCACTCGTCGTCGTCGGCGACCAGAAGGGCCGCGTCGGCTTTGGTCACGGCAAGGCGCGCGAAGTGCCGGAAGCTATCCGCAAGGCAACTGAATCGGCCAAGCGCGACATGATTTTCGTGCCGCTGCGCTCGGGCCGTACGCTGCATCACGACGTCGAAGGACGCTGGGGTGCTGGACGCGTGCTGCTGCGCGCCGCCAAGCAAGGTACCGGCATCATCGCCGGTGGCCCGATGCGCGCTGTCTTCGAGACGCTCGGCATGCATGACGTGGTCGCCAAGTCGATGGGTTCGTCGAACCCCTACAACATGGTTCGCGCCACCTTCGACGCGCTGAAGAGCCAGATGCATCCCAAGGATGTGGCTGCTGCTCGCGGCATCAAGTATTCGACCCTTCAGGCCCGCCGCGGCACCGCCGTTGCGGCTGAAGAATAGTCGATCTGACCAGGGATTTTGACCATGGCCAAGAAAGCAACCAAGACCATCACCGTTGAGCAGATCGGTTCGCCGATCCGCCGTCCGAAGGAACAGCGCGCGACGCTGGTCGGCCTCGGCCTCAACAAGATGCACAAGCAGCGCACGCTGGAAGATACGCCCTCCGTGCGCGGCATGATCGCTGCCGTCCAGCATCTCGTCCGCGTCGTGGACGAGGGCTGAGCCAGAGCGCAGGAGAAGTCAGATGAAACTCAACGATCTGCGTGACAAGGACGGCGCGACGCACTCCAAGAAGCGTCTCGGCCGTGGTATCGGCTCTGGCTCCGGCAAGACCGGCGGCCGCGGCGTCAAGGGCCAGAAGGCGCGCTCCGGCGTCGCCATCAACGGCTTCGAGGGTGGCCAGATGCCGCTCTACCGACGCCTGCCGAAGCGTGGCTTCAACAACATCTTCGCCAAGAGCTTCACCGTCGTGTCGCTGGCCCGCATCCAGGTGGCCATCGACGCCAAGAAGCTCGACGTCAAGGCAACCGTGACGGCTGAATCGCTGGTTGCCGCCGGCGTCATCCGCCGCGTCAAGGACGGCGTGCGCATCCTCTCGGATGGCGAGATCAAGGCGAAGCTCGCCTTTGACGTCGCCGGCGCCTCCAAGGCTGCGATCGAGAAGATCGAAAAGGCCGGCGGTTCGGTCAAGCTGCCGCAGGAAAAGGCAGCTGCCGAGTAACGGCAATTTGAAGCGCGATCGGCAGGAGTGGGATCCGTTTTTGCTCACGATTTCGCTTTGATCTGCTCAACGAGGCGGCCGCGTCAACGCGGCCGCTTGCATGTTTAGAGCCCGGAGCTTATCTCGTGAGCTTCGGTGAAACGCGCCGCCTGACCTCAGGGCCATCAAGCGTTACCAAGCGGAGAATCAGGCATGGCTTCGGCTGCTGAACAATTAGCCTCGAATCTGAATTTCTCGGCCTTCGCCAAGGCGGAGGATTTGAAGAAGCGCATCTGGTTCACGATCGGCGCGCTGCTGGTTTATCGCCTCGGCACCTACATCCCGCTTCCCGGTATCAATCCCGACGCCTTCGCCCAGGCCTTCTCTTCGCAGAGCAAGGGCGTGCTCGGCATGTTCAACATGTTCGCCGGCGGCGCCGTGCAGCGCATGGCGATCTTTGCGCTCGGCATCATGCCTTACATCTCCGCCTCCATCATCATGCAGCTGATGACCTCGGTCATCCCGTCACTGGAAGCGCTGAAGAAGGAAGGCGAACAGGGCCGCAAGGTGATCAACCAGTACACGCGCTACGGCACCGTGCTGCTTGCGCTGGTCCAGGCCTATGGCATTTCGGTCGGTCTGGAAGGCGGCAACGGCATCGTCAGCGACCCCGGCATGTTCTTCCGCATCTCGACCGTCGTCACGCTGGTCGGCGGCACCATGTTCCTGATGTGGCTGGGCGAGCAGATCACCGCCCGCGGCATCGGCAACGGTATTTCGCTGATCATCTTCTCCGGCATCGTCGCCGGCCTGCCGCACGCCATCTCCGGCACGCTGGAGCTTGGCCGCACCGGCGCGCTGTCGACCGGCCTGATCCTGGCGATCATCGTGCTGGCTATCGTCGTCATTGCGCTCATCGTGTTCTTCGAGCGCGCCCAGCGCCGCTTGCTGATCCAGTATCCGAAGCGCCAGGTCGGCAACCGGATGTTCCAGGGCGATACCTCGCACCTGCCGCTGAAGCTCAACACGTCGGGCGTCATTCCGCCGATCTTTGCCTCGTCGCTGCTTTTGCTGCCGGCCACCGTCGCCGGCTTCTCGCAGACGACGAACCTGCCGGCGTGGGCAAGCACCGTGCTCGCCTCGCTCGGCCACGGCCAGCCGCTCTACATGCTGTTTTATGCGGCGATGATCGTGTTCTTCGCCTTCTTCTACACCGCGATTGTCTTCAACCCGAAGGACACCGCCGACCAGCTCAAGAAGCATTCGGGCTTCATCCCGGGCTATCGTCCGGGCGAGCGCACCGCCGATTATATCGATTACGTTCTCACCCGCATCACCGTCGTCGGCGCCATCTATCTGGTGCTGGTGTGCCTGCTGCCGGAGTTCCTGATCTCGGCGACTGGCGTACCATTCTACCTTGGTGGCACATCGCTTCTGATCGTGGTCAGTGTCACGCTCGATACGGTTGCGCAGATTCAGGGTCACCTGATCGCGCACCAGTATGAAGGCCTGATCAAGAAGTCGAAGCTGCGCGGGGGGAAGAAAGCCAGATGAGGTTGATATTGCTTGGGCCGCCAGGAGCGGGCAAGGGGACGCAAGCACAAAGACTGGTAGAAAAACACGGCATACCCCAGCTCTCGACGGGCGACATGCTGCGTGCTGCCGTCCAGGCAGGCACCGAGGTTGGCAAGCGCGCCAAGGCGGTGATGGATGCCGGTGAACTGGTGTCCGACGCGATCGTCAACGCGATCGTCGCTGAGCGTATCGATCAGCCCGACTGCGCCAAGGGGTTCATCCTCGACGGCTATCCGCGGACCCTGGTGCAGGCGGATGCGGTCGAGCAGATGCTGTCGGATCGCTCCCAGGGGCTCGACGCCGTCATTGAACTCGTGGTCGACGACAAGGCCCTGGTTGGCCGGATCGTCAAACGCGCCGACGAGGCGCAGGCCGCCGGCCTTCCCGTTCGCAAGGACGACAATCCGACCGTGTTCGAAGAGCGCTTGAGGGAATACTACAAGAAGACGTCGCCGCTGATTGGCTACTACTATGCCAAGGGCAAGCTCCGCAGTGTCGACGGCATGGCCGATATCGACGCCGTGACGGAACAGATCGAAGCGGTGCTCAAGGACGCGGTGCGGGGAAATTAACGATTGCACTTGACGGAGGCGGTTCGCTGCGGTATGGCGGCCCGTCTTCCTATCAGGCATGAGCTTTGCTTGTCCGCAAGGGCAAGGCAGCCGCATTGAACTGGAAACTCCCGCATGGGCCGGCCTCCACCGGACGCGGGGCAACTTAAGACAGCGCCGAGCCTACCTTGTTTTTGAGGATTGGCCGGCCCACATGGAGAAGGGAAGAACATGGCTCGTATAGCCGGCGTCAACATTCCGACCAACAAGCGCGTTGTCATTGCGCTTCAGTACATTCACGGCATTGGCAAGCGGTTCGCCCAGGAGATCGTCGACAAGGTCGGCATCCCGGCCGAGCGCCGCGTCAACCAGCTGACCGACGCGGAAGTGCTGCAGATCCGCGAGACCATCGACCGCGATTACCAGGTTGAAGGCGACCTGCGCCGCGAAGTCTCGATGAACATCAAGCGGCTCATGGACCTCGGCTGCTACCGCGGCCTGCGTCACCGCCGCTCGCTGCCGGTCCGCGGCCAGCGCACGCATACCAATGCGCGCACCCGCAAGGGCCCGGCCAAGTCGATCGCCGGCAAGAAGAAGTAATTTTTTTAGGGGAATAAGGGAGTAGGGGAGTAAGGCAGTAGGGAATGCCCGCCAGTCGGGTCGCATTTTTCCCTACTCCCTTACTGCCCTATTCCCCTACTCCCTTACGAAGGTGGAGCCGCTGGCATTACGGCGGTGTAGAGATCAACTGAAAGGACTATCATGGCCAAGGAAGCCGCTCGTGTTCGCCGTCGCGAACGCAAGAATATCTCGTCGGGCGTTGCCCACGTCAATTCGACCTTCAACAACACGATGATCACCATCACCGATGCACAGGGCAATTCGATTGCCTGGTCGTCGGCCGGTGCCCAGGGCTTCAAGGGTTCGCGCAAGTCGACCCCGTTCGCTGCCCAGATGGCTGCCGAGGATGTTGCCAAGAAGGCCCAGGAACACGGCATGCGCATGCTCGAAGTCGAGGTCTGCGGACCCGGCTCCGGTCGTGAATCGGCACTGCGCGCCCTGCAGGCGGCCGGCTTCACCATCACCTCGATCCGTGATGTGACGCCGATCCCGCACAATGGCTGCCGCCCGCGCAAGAAGCGTCGCGTCTAAGCATTTACCGAACGCCGCGCGAGCGCCCTTGGGCGCTCCTCCGTGGCATTCCAGGTCGCCCGCCACGATTGGATGGTGGCGGGTCAACGGAAGGAAAGCATCATGATCCAGAAAAATTGGCAGGAACTGATCAAGCCGAACAAGATCGAGTTCTCGTCGAAGAAGAAGACGCTGACCACACTGGTCGCCGAGCCTCTCGAGCGTGGCTTTGGCCTGACGCTGGGCAACGCGCTGCGCCGCGTGCTTCTGTCTTCGCTGCGCGGTGCGGCTGTTACCGCCGTGCAGATCGACGGCGTTCTACATGAATTCTCGTCCATCGCCGGTGTGCGCGAGGACGTGACCGACATCGTCTTGAATATCAAGGAAATCGCCATCCGCATGGAAGGCGATGGTCCCAAGCGCATGGTCGTTCGCAAGCAGGGACCGGGTGCGGTTCTTGCCGGCGACATCCAGACGGTTGGCGACGTCGAGATCCTCAACCCCGACCACGTCATCTGCACGCTGGACGAAGGCGCTGAAATCCGCATGGAATTCACCGTCGACACCGGCAAGGGTTACGTGCCGGCCGACCGCAACCGCGCCGAAGACGCGCCGATCGGCCTCATCCCGGTCGACAGCCTTTATTCGCCGGTCAAGAAGGTCTCCTACAAGGTCGAGAACACCCGCGAGGGCCAGGTTCTCGACTATGACAAGCTGACCATGACGATCGAGACCGACGGTTCGATCACCGGCGAGGACGCAGTGGCTTTCGCCGCCCGCATCCTGCAGGACCAGCTCGGCCTGTTCGTCAACTTCGACGAGCCGCAGAAGGAAGTCGCCGCCGAGGCCGTCACCGAGCTCGCCTTCAACCCGGCGCTGCTCAAGAAGGTCGACGAACTCGAGCTTTCGGTGCGTTCGGCCAACTGCCTGAAGAACGACAACATCGTCTATATCGGCGACCTGATCCAGAAGACCGAGGCCGAGATGCTGCGCACCCCGAACTTCGGCCGCAAGTCGCTGAACGAGATCAAGGAAGTCCTGGCGGCGATGGGCCTGCACCTCGGCATGGAAGTGCCGGACTGGCCGCCGGAAAACATCGAAGACCTCGCTAAGCGTTACGAAGACCAATATTGAGCATGAATTCCAAGGATCGGCGGCGTGGGCCGCTCGATCCGACGGTCATGCGGAAAACCATCAGAGGCCGCGGCCTCTTGAACAACTGAAGAAGGAAAAGAGCCATGCGCCACGGTTTCAAAGGCCGCCGCTTCGCCCGAAGCATTAGCCATCGCAAGTCGATGTTCGCCAACCTCGCCGTGTCGCTGCTCGAGCACGAGCAGATCGTCACAACCTTGCCGAAGGCGAAGGACCTGCGTCCGATCGTCGAGAAGCTGGTGACGCTCGGCAAGCGTGGCGACCTGCACGCCCGCCGCCAGGTCATTGCCCAGATCGGCAATGAAGGCGTCGTCAAGCGTCTGTTCGACACCATCGCGCCGCGCTACGCCAACCGCAATGGCGGCTATCTGCGCATCATGAAGGCGGGCTTCCGTCACGGTGACAACGCCGCGATGGCTGTCATCGAGTTCGTCGATCGCGACGTCTCGGCCAAGGGCGCCGGCGACCGCGCT
The DNA here is from genome assembly GCF_003998485.1 of Mesorhizobium sp. M7A.F.Ca.CA.001.04.2.1. NCBI lineage: Bacteria > Pseudomonadati > Pseudomonadota > Alphaproteobacteria > Hyphomicrobiales > Phyllobacteriaceae > Mesorhizobium > Mesorhizobium sp. M7A.F.Ca.CA.001.04.2.1. The sequence continues at coordinate 3,390 of NZ_RZQT01000123.1, read as the reverse complement.
CGCATCGAGGCCGAAAGCGCTGACGCGGACGCCGCAGCCGCATAAGGCTCGGTTTTCCCAAATGAGTTCAAAGGGGCCTGCGGGCCCCTTTTTGTTTTCTGAAAGCAGCAAACCGCGCCGGAATCCGATTTCCGGGCATGCCCCTGGGGTTTTGGCCCAAAATAGTCGGATTTCAGCGGCTTAGCCTTTCATTTTGCACAATCGTCGGGACAATGCCCCCGAACTTGCCTTGGAGGATTCGCGAATGCGCGCCAGAAGACTGCCCTTTGTTCTGCTTTTCGCCATCATGGCGTTTGCGGCCGCACCGGTGGTCAGGCAGGCATTGGCCGAGGAGACCAAGACCGATCCTGGCCTGTCCGATGTGCTGACCGACCTGCTGCATGGCGTCGAGGGCGAGAACGCGACGTCCGGTCCCGACAAGCGCGTGCCGTTCGGTCGCGAGGAGGTGCAGCTGTCGTTTGCGCCGCTGGTCAAGCAGACGGCGCCGGCGGTGGTCAACGTCTATGCCTCGCAGACCGCCAAGGTGACATCGCCTTTCGACGGTGATCCGTTCTTCGAAGAATTCTTCGGCCGCTCGCAGCCGCGCGCGCAGTCTTCGCTGGGCTCCGGCGTGCTGGTCGATCCGACCGGCGTCGTGGTCACCAATTACCACGTCATCAAGGATGCCGACCGGGTCAAGGTGGCGACCGCTGATGGGCGTGAGTTCGACAGCAAGGTGCTGCTCAAGGACGAGACTCTCGACCTTGCCGTGCTCAAGATCACCTCGGACAAGCCGTTTCCGGTCATTGCCATCGGCGATTCCGACGCGCTCGAGGTCGGCGATCTGCTGCTGGCCATCGGCAACCCCTTCGGCGTCGGCCAGACCACCACCAGCGGCATCGTCTCGGCACTGGCCCGCAGCCATATCGGCGTCTCCGATTCCAGCTTCTTCATCCAGACCGACGCCGCCATCAATCCCGGCAATTCCGGCGGTGCGCTGATCAACATGGGCGGCCAGCTGGTCGGCATCAATACGGCCATCTACAGCCGCAGCGGCGGTTCGATCGGCATCGGCTTCGCCATTCCCTCGAACATGGTTCGCGCCTTTGCCGACGCGGCCAAGGCCGGGCTCGACTTCTTCGAACGGCCCTATATCGGCGCCGAGTTCGAAGCGGTGACGCCGCAGATCGCAGAATCGCTCGGCATGGAGAAGCCGACCGGTGCGCTGGTTTCGTCGGTCGAGGCGACCGGACCGGCCGCCAAGGCAGGGCTCAAGCCCGGCGACGTGGTGCTGCAGCTCAACGGCAAGCCGGTCGAGAGCATCGAAGCGCTGGACTACCGGATGGCGACGCTGTCGATCGGCACCACCGCCAATTTCGCGGTCCTGACCAAGGGCCAGCAGGCGGCGATGGATATCGCGCTGGAGCGTGCTCCGGAAGGCATGAAGGCTGCCGAGGTGACGCTGCATGGCCGCAGCCCGTTCTCGGGCGCCAAGGTCGCGGAGCTTTCGCCCCGGCTCGCGCAGCGGCTTGGCCTGCGCACGGACATCAAGGGCGTCACCGTGGTCGACATCAACCGCGATTCACCGGCCGCCGATTTCGGCTTCCAGCCGGGCGACATCGTGCGCGAGGTGAACGGCACCACCATCGATACCGCAGCGACCCTGGAGCTGGCGGCCAAGACGGATACGCGCTGGTGGCGCTTTACGGTCGAGCGCGGCGGGCAGATACTGCGTCAGGTGTTGCGTTATTAGGGCTGGGTTCCGTGCATTCGGGCTCATGCTCCAACGAAAAAGAAGTGCATGGCCGATCTGTTCAGCGTCGATGAACCGGAAAAGACGCCGCCTGGGCGGCCGCTGGCCGACAGGCTGCGGCCGAGGAACCTTGGCGAGGTCGTCGGCCAGGAGCATCTGACCGGGCCTGACGGCGCGCTGACCCGGTTGATCGGTTCCGGCTCGCTCGGCTCGATGATTTTCTGGGGGCCGCCCGGCACCGGCAAGACCACCGTGGCGCGGTTGCTCGCCGGTGAAACGAGTCTCGCCTTCGAGCAGATATCGGCTGTCTTTTCCGGCGTCGCCGACCTGAAAAAGGTGTTCGAATCAGCCAAATTGCGCCGTGCCAATGGCCGCCAGACCTTGCTGTTCGTCGACGAGATCCATCGCTTCAACCGCGCGCAGCAGGACAGTTTCCTCCCGGTCATGGAGGACGGGACAGTCGTGCTGGTTGGCGCCACGACCGAAAACCCGTCCTTCGAACTGAATGCCGCTTTGTTGTCACGCGCGCGCGTTCTGGTCTTCCATTCGCTTGGCGAGGAGAGCATCTCCAAGCTGATGGCGCGGGCGGAGGAGACCGAGGGCAGGGCGCTGCCGCTCGACGACGAGGCGCGGGCCATGCTCATCCGCATGAGCGATGGCGACGGCCGCGCCTCTCTTACCCTGGCAGAGGAAGTCTGGCGAGCAGCCAAGCCCGGCGAGGTCTTCGATCCCGAGGGTCTGCAGCGCATCGTCCAGCGCCGCGCGCCAATCTACGACAAGGGCCAGGACGGCCATTACAATCTGATCTCGGCGCTGCACAAATCGGTACGCGGTTCAGATCCTGACGCGGCCCTCTACTATCTCGCACGCATGTTCGATGCCGGCGAGGATCCGCTCTATCTAGGCCGCCGGCTGGTGCGCATGGCCATGGAAGACATCGGCCTTGCCGACCCGCAGGCGCTTGTCGTCGCCAATGCGGCCAAGGATGCCTACGACTATCTCGGCTCGCCCGAAGGCGAACTCGCCTTTGCCGAGGCCACCGTCTATCTCGCCACCGCGCCCAAATCCAACGCCGTCTACAACGCTTTCAAGGCCGCCACGCGGGCCGCCAAGGAACACGGCTCGCTGCTGCCACCCAAGCACATCCTCAATGCGCCGACCAAACTGATGAAAGAGGAGGATTACGGCGCCGGCTACCGCTACGACCATGACGAGCCGGATGCCTTTTCGGGGCAGGATTATTTTCCGGAGAAGATGGGTCGCCAGACCTTCTATGATCCGCCCGAGCGCGGCTTCGAGCGCGATATCAGGAAGCGGCTCGATTATTGGGCAAAGCTGCGCAAAGAGCGGGAATAGCCGGCTTGCGTGAGGCTATTGACCGGATCCGCCAGGCAGCCAGCCGGCCGCGGTAGCAGGGCCGTTGTGTGGTAACCCAAAAAACCTTATCAAGGCGCACGGCCGGGCGGTGGCCGTTGCCTTGATTTGGGCACCTCATTCGCAACAGGATCGCGCTTCGCGCGTGGAAAAATGACAAAAACCCTTCGCAAGTCCCTTCGCAAGTTCGCCATTGCCATCCCGCTTCTCGCCCTTGGCTTCTATTTCATCCCCATCCTGACGACGATCTTCATCATCTGCGGCCTGATCGACGTGCTGCGCAA
>NZ_RZQT01000122.1:0-18313 GCF_003998485.1 Mesorhizobium sp. M7A.F.Ca.CA.001.04.2.1 | reverse complement strand
GCAGCGACCTGCTTTGCGCCGATGAGCTGCTGAGCCTTGCTCAGCGCGTCCGGAGACACATAGAGCCAGGCCGCGCCCGCACAGGCGGCGGCAAGCAACGAAAGAACGACTTTTCCACGCATGGTCAAAGGCCCTCTCCACCCGACACGTCGTGGTCCGATGGTTCTACTCTAGCGCAAATCACGGCCCGTTGCCGCGATTTCGCCGAATAGATAGGACGCGCCTTTGTCGGAAAAGGGCCAAAACACGGCATTACGAAGATTTAATGTGCACTGCACAATGGATGTGCAACACGGGCTGAATCCCCATCCGACGGCTTGCGAGCCATCGCCTTCCGGCCTGAGACGACCAGAATGCGCGTCTCGACCTATTTGAGCATCGGCCAAAGCGTCGCCGCCAGCAGCACGCCCATGGCGATGTTGAACCATTTCAGCCGTACCGGGTCCGACAGGAAACCGCGCAGCGCGGTGCCGAACCCAGCCCACACCGAGACGCTCGGCAAATTGACGATGGTGAAGGCCACAGCGATCAACACCACCGACAGGAACGGGTGCTCGGCATTGGCATAGACGGCCATGGCGGTGATCGCCATCACCCACGCCTTGGGATTGACCCACTGGAATGCAGCCGCCTCGATGAAGCGCATCGGCCGCGCCTTCGTCTCGCCCTTGCCGGTCAGCGTGCGCGACATGGCGATCTTCCAGGCGAGGTACAGAAGATAGGCGCCGCCGGCGATCTTGAGCGCGGTATGCAGCGCCGGAAACGCCGTCAACACAGCGCCAAGGCCAAGACCGACGGCAAGCAGCAGCACGAGGAAACCCATGCTGATGCCAAGCATGTGCGGAACGGTTCTGACGATGCCGAAATTCACGCCCGATGCCAGAAGCATGAGATTGTTCGGCCCCGGCGTGATCGAAGTCACCAAGGCGTAGACAAGCAGGGCAAGGAAAGCGTCAAGCGACATGGATATCCTCCCCGACAAGTCAGGATCGTTGTCTTTTCTAGGCAACCCGCAAAGGCCCACGGACGGCCCACAGCGGGGCCAGAAGCCTCACTGTGGAAGCTGGCTGGCGCGCCCGGCGCCAGCACCGAAGGCCTACATCGCCTGCGGGCCGCGGTTCAACGCCGCCACGCCGGTGCGGCAGATTTCGACCAGGCCGAGCGGCTTCATGATGGCGATGAACTGATCGATCTTGGAGCCCTTGCCGGTGATCTCGAAGATGAAATGCTCGGTGTTGGCGTCGATGACGCTGGCGCGGAACGCATCGGCCAGCCGCAGCGCCTCGACCCGGGCCTCGCCGATGCCGGCGACCTTGACCAGCGCCAGTTCGCGCTCCAGCGGCCGCTCCTGGCCGGATTCATGCGAGCGCACGGTCAGGTCGACGACGCGGTGCACCGGCACGATGCGCTCCAGCTGGTGCTTGATCTGCTCCAGCACATGCGGCGTGCCGCGCGTCACGATGGTGATGCGCGACAGGTGTTTTTCATGCTCGGTCTCGGAGACGGTCAGGCTCTCGATGTTGTAGCCGCGCCCGGAAAATAGGCCGATGACCCGGGCAAGCACGCCCGGCTCATTGTCGACCAGCACGGAAAGCGTGTGGTTTTCCGGCTTTTCCGTTTCCTTGGCGATAAAATAGGCCGAACCGGTCGGTTGTAGCTGTGCGTTCATGACATGAATCTCGATTTCAAGCTCTTGAGCTAATTCGTTGTTTGCGCAGGGCTTTCTCGCGACAGCCCTGCCTTGGTTCTGCCGGCTACACCAGTTCCCTGCCCTTGGCGTCGATGGCATTGGCCACCGCCTCGTCGGTCGCCTCGTCGGGCAACAGCATCTCGTTATGCGCCTTGCCCGACGGGATCATCGGGAAGCAGTTGGCGAGCGTCGCCACGCGGCAATCGAACAGCACCGGCTTCCTGACCGAGATCATCTCCTTGATCGCGTCGTCCAGCTCGTCCGGCTTTTCGCAGCGAATGCCGTGGCCGCCATAGGCCTCGGCCAGCTTGACGAAGTCCGGCATTGCCTCGGTATAGGAATGCGACAGCCGGTTGCCGTGCAGCAATTGCTGCCACTGCCGCACCATGCCCATATACTGGTTGTTGAGGATGAAGATCTTGATCGGCGCGTCGTGCTGCACCGCCGCGCTCATCTCCTGCATCGTCATCTGCACCGAGGCGTCGCCCGCAATGTCGATGACCAAAGCGTCGGGATGCGCGATCTGCACGCCGAGTGCTGCCGGCAGGCCATAACCCATCGTGCCCAGCCCGCCCGACGTCATCCAGCGGTTCGGCTTCTCGAAACGATAGTGCTGCGCCGCCCACATCTGGTGCTGGCCGACCTCGGTGGTGATGTAGGTGTCCATGCCCTTGGTCAGTTCGTAGAGCCGCTCGATGGCGTATTGCGGCATGATCACGTCGTTGTTCATCTTGTAGGCGAGCGAGTCGCGCGCACGCCATTTGGCGATCTGCTCCCACCAGGGGTAGAGCGCCTTCTTGTCGGCCTTGGCGCTCGCCCGCCACAGCCGCACCATATCCTCCAGCACCCGGCCGACATCGCCGATGATCGGCACCTCGGTGTGGACGTTCTTGTTGATCGACGACGGATCGATGTCGATGTGGATCTTCTTCGAGTTCGGCGAGAAGGCGGTCAGCCGACCGGTGATGCGGTCGTCGAAGCGCGCGCCGATGCAGATCATCACGTCGCAATCATGCATGGCCATGTTGGCTTCATAGGTGCCGTGCATGCCGAGCATGCCCATCCAGTTCTTGCCTGATGCCGGATAGGCGCCGAGGCCCATCAGCGTCGAGGTGATCGGGAAACCGGTGAGATCGACCAGTTCGCGCAGCAGATGGCTCGCTTCCGGGCCGGAATTGATGACGCCGCCGCCGCTGTAGATGATCGGCTTCTTGGCGCCCGCCATCAACTCGACCGCCGCCTTGATCTTCTCCAGGTCGCCCTGGACCTTTGGCTGGTAGCTGGTGCGTGGCGCGATCTGCGGCGGGACATAGAATCCCTTGGCGAACTGCACATCCTTCGGGATGTCGACGACGACCGGACCGGGACGGCCGGTGGTCGCGACATGAAAGGCCTCGTGGATGGTGGCGGCGAGCTCGTTGACGTCCTTCACCAGCCAGTTGTGCTTGGTGCAGGGGCGCGTGATGCCGACCGTATCGCATTCCTGAAAAGCGTCCGAGCCGATCAGCGAGGTCGGCACCTGCCCGGTCAGGCAGACCAGCGGGATCGAATCCATCAACGCGTCCTGCAGCGGCGTCACCGCATTGGTGGCGCCCGGGCCGGAGGTCACCAGCATCACGCCGGCCTTACCGGTCGAACGCGCATAGCCTTCCGCCGCATGGCCGGCGCCCTGCTCATGGCGCACCAGTATGTGCTCGACCTCGTCTTGCTGAAAAATCTCGTCATAGATCGGAAGGACAGCGCCGCCGGGATAGCCGAAGACATGCTTGACGCCATTGTCCTTCAGCGCCTGCACCACCATTTCGGCGCCCGTCATCTCGCGCCGCTCGTTCTGTCCGTTGCTCATCGGTCTGGTCCCGTACTGTCGCCATTGGGCGTTTGCTGGTCGTTTAGTCGTGTTTCAAGCAATAAAAAAGGCCCCCGAGGGAGCCTGTGTCTTGCGCATGGGGGGTTTTCGCCCGGCGGTTACACCGCCTTGCCCACGCGCTTTCCTACGAGAATGAGTGCTGTTTTCATGGTGGCGGACACTAAGGGCGGGCAAGGCGACCTGTCAACGGGAAAAATCGCGCCGGCGCGCACAGCGTGCCGGCGCGATTGAGGCGATCAGCGCGGCGCCTTGCAGCGGGAAACGCGCGGATCGCAGTTGGACACCTTCCTCGCCTGCATCTTCGCTGGCGGATGGTGAGGTGCCACCCTTGCCGGGCCATGGTGCTGGGGCATGTGCATTGCCAACGCCTGCTGATGCGGCTTTTGTTGCCCGGCACCGCGTGCAGGACGCTGCCCCGAGACCGGCTTGGCCGACCCCGGTTTGGCCAACGATTTGACAACGATACGTCCATCGCCCGCGGTCCTGTCGGCATGCAGCTTGAGCGCATCGGCCTTCGCGCCGTTGCCGGCGGCCATCCGCTTGCGCACGGTGTTGCCAGGCTTCGCGACGGCTGGATTGCTCGCTGTCACAGCGCTCGGAGACGTGGCCTTGTCGCCGCTCGCAATCTTGGGGCCATGGCCCGCCACGATTTGCCCGTTCCCATTGGCCGCCTTGGTGGCAGGCAGTGCATTGCCGGCAAGCCTCTTGATCTCGGCGCCCCTGGAAGCATCGAGACGTGCACTGGCAAACACGCCTTTGGGCGGAGGAACCAGTCTTGCCGCCTTGATCGAGTCGATGACTGGCTTCGGGAGTTGCTGCAGCCGGGGTCCGGCATTGATTGCAACCACCTGGTTGCCAAGCCGCACGCGTGGCCCATTGTTGACCACGACCGTCTGGTTGATGAATGTCGTGTTGCGCACGATGACGACGTTCTCCTGAACCGGCCGCACCACCCTGACCAGATCCACTGCGCCGATCGCCGCCACCGGCACGAAACACCACCAGGCGTCGTCGAAGGCGACACCGACGTCGGGCGGCGCCGGAGCCCAGCCGACATCATTGCCGCCCTGACGCCAGACCACCCAGGCTGGCGCCCATTGATCGCCGGCGATCCACACCCAGCCGAAATCGGGATCATACGCCCAGCGGCCATAGTGATAGACGACATCGCCGAATGGCTCGGTGGACTGCCAGTACCAGCCATCGTCGGTCCAGACCCACCTGCCTTCGGTGTAGGGCCGCCATTGGGTACGCACCGAGGGAACCCAGACATCGCCGAAGCGGCTGGAGGTTCGCCATCCGCCATAGTTCGAAAGCCTTTCGCGGACGGTGACGGAAATTTCCGCCGCATGCGCCTGTGTTCCGGGCAGCACCAGCGGGCCGGTCAGCGTCGCGCTCAAGGCCATGACCGCGGCCATTGCTGCAGCACGTCCACGCCGGCCGAGAGAGTGGCGTGAAGACGCTTGGAAAAAGGATATGATAATCATAACGGGCTCCAGAGTTCCGCATCCAGAAAATCCCGGGAACCGCCCTGCTGCCCGCCACCGCTTCCCGGCTTCTCACCGATCGGTTGTCATCGGCCCCGGTGACCGCATTGCGGCATTTGACCATCAACTTTGCGCGACCGGCGCGGCATTCACAAATGGGACGGTCGTTTCCGGCGCCCGGGCGATTGCGAAACCGCCGGGTGATCCCATTTTGCGAATAAACCATTGAAACCGCTGGAAACTATGGTGGGGCGTGACGAGGGCCGCCATCTCTGACGATACTTGATCGTCCGGCGGCAAGCCCGTCGGAGCCATCACCATGACGATCTGGATTTCACGGGAGGAAACCTGATGCTCGACAAGCCCTCTAGCAAGAAACTGTCTGACGTACTCGACCAGTTCGGCGCCGCGCTTGCTGCCAATGACATCGAGAAGGCGGTCGATTGCTTTCAAGAAGATTGCTACTGGCGCGACCTCGTTACCTTCACCTGGAACATCAAGACCATGGAAGGCCGCGACCAGGTCCGCGACATGCTGAAAAGCCAGTTGTCGAACACCAGGCCATCGCACTTCGCCATCGCCAAGGGCGAGGATGCGACCGAGAGCGGCGAACTGATCGAGGGCTGGATCAGCTTCGAGACGGAGGCGGCACGCGGCTTCGGCCATGTCAGGCTGAAGAACGGCAAGATCTGGACGCTGCTGACCACCATGGCCGAACTGAAAGGCCATGAGGAGCCGGCAGGCTTCGCGCGGCCGATGGGCGCCAGGCACGGCTCGGGCAAGAACCGTCCGACATGGAAGGAAGAGCGCGAGAGGGAAGCCGCCGAGCTCGGCTTCAAGACGCAGCCCTATACGGTGATCATCGGTGGCGGCCAGGGCGGTATCGCGCTCGGCGCGCGGCTGCGGCAGCTTGGCGTGCCGACCATCATCATCGAGAAGAACGAGCGTGCCGGCGACAGCTGGCGCAAGCGCTACAAGTCGCTCTGCCTGCATGACCCGGTCTGGTACGACCATCTGCCCTATATCGATTTCCCCAAGAACTGGCCGGTCTTCTCGCCCAAGGACAAGATCGGCGACTGGCTGGAAATGTACACCAAGGTAATGGAGCTGAATTACTGGTCCTCGACCGAGGCCAAAAGCGCCTCTTATGACGACAAGACGAAGGAATGGACCGTTGTCGTCCACCGTGACGGCAAGGACATCACGCTGAAGCCGAAGCAGCTGGTGCTGGCGACCGGACAGTCCGGCAAAGCCAATCTGCCGAAATTCAAGGGCATGGAGACCTTCAGGGGCGATCAGCACCACTCGTCGAAGCATCCGGGTCCCGACGCCTATGCCGGCAAAAAGGCCGTTGTCATCGGATCCAACAATTCCGCCCATGACATCGCTGCCGCACTTTGGGAAGCCGGCGCCGACGTGACCATGGTGCAGCGCTCGAGTACCCATATCTCCAGGTCCGACACGTTGATGGAAATCGGACTGGGTTCGCTCTATTCGGAGCAGGCGCTGCAGAATGGCATCACCACCGCCAAGGCCGATCTCATCTTCGCTTCGCTGCCCTACAAGATCCTGCACGAGTTCCAGATCCCGGCCTATGCCGAGATGAAGAAACGCGATGCGGCATTCTACAAGGGACTGGAAAAGGCCGGTTTCATGCTCGACTGGGGCGACGACGAGTCCGGCCTGTTCATGAAGTACCTCAGGCGCGGCTCTGGCTATTACATCGATGTTGGCGCATCGCAGTTGGTCATCGATGGTTCGATCAAGCTGAAGAGCGGCGTCGACGTCGAAGAGATCAAGCAGCACTCGGTCCTGCTCAGCGACGGGTCGGAACTGCCTGCGGACCTCATCGTCTACGCCACCGGCTACGGCTCGATGAACGGCTGGGCCGCCGATCTGATATCGCGCGAAACCGCCGACAAGGTCGGCAAATGCTGGGGCCTCGGCTCGAACACCACCAAGGATCCCGGTCCCTGGGAAGGCGAGTTGCGCAACATGTGGAAGCCTACACAGCAGGAAGCGCTGTGGTTTCACGGCGGCAACCTGCACCAGTCACGCCACTATTCACAATTCCTGGCGCTGCAGCTGAAGGCCAGGCAGGCCGGCTTGGCGACGCCGGTCTACGGGCTGCAGCAGGTGCATCACAAGGGGTAGGCGAGCGCGATTCCGGCGAAGCCGGAAGAAAGAAGGCAGGGCTTGCACCCTGCCTCCTTTCTTTGAGGGAATTACGCCGGCTTACCCGCCGCGAACTGCGTCACCACCCGCTGCAACAGCGGCACGTAATCGCGAAACGTCCGCGTCTTCATGTTGGCAATCTTGCCGCTCTCGTCCCAGATGCGGACCCGGACCGCTTCCTCATGGAACGGGTTCTTGCGGAACTCGGCCACCTCCTCGGCATTCATCGGCCCACCCTGCAGCGACAGCGTATGCACCGAGGCCTGCGACAGCTTGCCGAAATAAGTCGGATCGGTGGCGCAGAGATAGCGCTTGGCGGCGACATGCAGCCTGACGCATTCGACGATGACAGGTGGAAAGAACGGCGCCAGCACTTCGCCGCCGGCTTCGTCATGATGCTTGTCCTCGACATCCTCGGGCGAATAGGTGCCGAACTCGCTGGTGTAATGGCCAATGTCGTGCAGCAGCGCCGCCGCCACCAGCTCGTCCGGCGCGCCGTCCTTTTCGGCGAACCAGGCGCCCTGCAGCATGTGCTCCGACATGGTGACGGGTTCGCCGAGGTAGGATTCCGCACCCCGGCGCTCGAAGATGTCGGCAATGAATTCGACGATATTGTCCGCGTTCAAATCCTGGCTGCTCATTCCGCCGCCTCCTTGAACCCGTGTTCTATCGACGCGAGCGTCGACAGCAGGCCATCCTTGTCGGCGTAACAGCCCTGCAGCCAGCGCTTGCCGGTTCCGGAAAACGCCTTGCGGGCGTGCATGACGCGCGTGTTGTCGACGATGAAAGCCTGCCCCGCTTCGAGCTTGAACGTCACTTCGAAGGATGGATCCTCGATCAGTTCGGCGAACCGGCGGTAGGCCGCGTAGTACGCCTCCATATCGGCGAAGGGCACGTCGACCGTCGGCGCCAGCGAGCGGTTGTTGAAGCGGATGCAGATCAGCTCGCCATCGGGCCCGAGCTCGATCATCGGCCGCTTCGCCTGCAGCCGCACACCGGAAGAGCCGGCATATTCGAAGCGCGCCGGGCATGAGCTCAGCAGCCGGAAGCCTTCCGGGTTCTCAGCCTGCAGCGCAGCCGCGACGGCAAATCCGTCGACGACGCTGGATTCGCCTCCCTCAACCGTATTCTCGATGCAGGACAGGATCTGCAGCGTCGGCACGGGGTCGCGATAGGGATTGTCGGTATGCGCCTGGAGCCCGAGATTGGTGTAGGCGAGATTGCTCGGATTGACCTCGGCGCGCACTTCGAACCAGCGCCCGTAATTGGTCTCCCTGATATAGCCGAACAGATCGGACACCTTGCACAGCGCTCCGGATTCGGCCGGCAGATCGTCCATCACCGCAAAGCCATAGGCTTTCACCGCCGACAGCCATTGCCCCAGCACAGCGCGATCATGGCTGGCCGCAGCATAGCCGGCGCGCGGCACCGAATTCTGCATCGAGGCCTTGGTCCATCGCACGGTGGCCTCGTCTGTCCAGCCGGGCTGGCGGGCCGCGTCACGATCATAGGCATTGGCGCTCAGCCATGCCGCCGGGAAACTCACTGTTTTCTGCTCCGGCACGAAGCTGACTTCCAGGGCACCGCCCTTGACCGATGCCGCGCCGATCCTGGTGTCGGCGGGAATGTCGAGAATGGTGATCAGCCGTTGGCCATTGCCGGCGCTGCGCGTCTTGTCGTCCAGCGCATTGTCGCGCAGCCACATGGCGTGAAAGCGGGTGCGCGACCCGTCCTTCCAGCCAAGTTCGATTGTTCTGCCTTCGTCGCCGATCAGCGCCTGGGTGAGCATGGAGATCCGTTCCTGTCCATTGCGTCCCCCGCAGCTGACCCGCAGGGTTTCGATTGCATGTTGATCGCGCGAGAGGCATAATTCAAATTATCCTTTTTTGGCCAATGACCACGATATACTAATGTCTCGAACCACACCCCTGCCGCCGCTCGACTGGCTGCGCAGTTTCGAGGCTGCGGCGCGGCTGTCGAATTTCACCGCTGCGGCAGCCGAGCTTGGCCTCACCCAGGCGGCCGTCAGCCAGCACATCCGGTTTCTCGAGGAGCGGCTGAAGACACGTTTGTTTTCGCGGCTGGCGCGCGGCGTCGCCCTGTCGCCGGAGGGGGCAGCCTACCTCCCCCACATCCAGTCGGCCTTCGCCACCATCGGCAACAGCACCGCGGAACTGTTCGAGCCGCGCGCCGTCCAGACCGTGACCATCCGGGCGCCGATTTCCTTTGCCTTGCTGATGCTGGTTCCGGCGCTGCCCGATCTCGCGAAGGCACTGCCGCGCATCCAGCTCGACCTGGTGACGATCCATCGCCCTACCGATTACGACCTGCCGGGCTCGGTGCTCGATATCCGTTTCGGCAACGGATCCTTCCCCGGCCGCGAAGCCGACAGGCTGACCGCCGAGCGGCTTGTGCCGGTGGCGGCTCCGGGTCTGGTCGGCGACGCAGACTGGACCTCCTTGCCGCTGCTTCTGGTTGCCGGCGCGCGCGAGATGTGGGCGGAATGGTTCGCTGCCGCCAGGCTGGCCGGCCATCCCAGGCGATCGCACCGCTTCGACAGCTTCGTTGCCGCCATGGAAGCGGCCAAGGCCGGCGCCGGCGTGCTTTTGGGCTCGCGGCCGCTGGTCGATGCGGCGCTCGACAGCAAGACGCTGGTCAGGCTTTCCGACTTCGAACTCTCCAGCACATCGGGCCATTTTCTGACCAAGGCGTCGACAGCGCGCCTGACCGGCGCCGAGCAGGATTTCCGCCAGTGGTTGCTGTCGCGCCTCTCCGCGCCGGCATGATTGGTTACGAGATTTGCCCGATTCGCTTCCAGTAGATCAGCGTGCCGGTCAGCCCGCCATGCGGCTTCAGGGCATAGTCCGGTATCTCACCGGCCAGCGTGAAGCCCAACCGCTCATAGAGGCCTGAGGCGCCCTCCTCGGTTGCCGTGTCCAGAATCAGCAGCGTGCGGCCCTTCTCCACCGCAAGGCTCTCGGCGGCCCGCATCAGGCGCGTTCCCACGCCCCTGCCCCGGTAGTCTGTGCGTGTCATCAGCTTGGCGATCTCGGCCCGGTGCGGCTGGTTGGGCGGACAGTCGAGCAGCAAGGTCACGGTGCCGACCAGGTTTTTGCCGTCCCAGGCGCCAAGCATCGCTCTTTCGCCCCTTGCCGCCGCGGCCAGCGATTTCTCCCAGAAACCCCTCGCCGCCTGCGGCGCCAACGGATGCATGAAGCTGACCGAACCGCCTGCCGCCACCGTTGCGACCAGCAATTCAGCCAGCCCGTCCTGCGTCTCGGCAGCCGGGGTCAGGGTTGCGATCTCGATCGAGTTCATGTGCGGGATATCCTGTGATTGCGATAGAAGCGGGCGCATTGCCGTCACTCCAGATGGCGCGCGCGGCGACGCTTTCGCGCCGCCTTGATGGCGCTGATGCGGTCGGCATCTTCGTGCCCGAGGTGCCGCCCGCGCTCGAGAATCTCGAGCGTGTACTCCTCGTAGGTCAGGCCAAGCCGCTCGGCTCTGTCCATGCGCAACAGCATGACCTCGTGGCTCGGCGCCTTCCACGCCTTGGCGTGCGCTGCCTGCCAGGCCAGGAAGATATAGGGATCGCCCGTGCCCCATGGCGGGCCCTTGTACTCATCGAGAGGCGGCCCCCCATTGTGGGAGCGCTTTGGTCTCTTTGCCATTGTGTCAGCCTCTGACCAGGGCGACCAGATAGTCGGCGCCGGGCTCCAGGGCATGGAAGGTGCAGTCCGACGGCGCCCCAAGCGCCAGGCAGTCGCCGGGCTCGAGCTTGTGCGCCATATCGCCTTCGATGAATTCGAGCCGCCCGGAAATCAGCCATATCTGCTGCTTGATGAAGGCGTATGAAGCAGCCGGAAAACTGACCCTGGCGCCCGCCGGCAGATGCACCTTGATCAGTTCCAGCGGCATATCGCCAGCCGGCGAAAGATGCCGCCTGACATAGCCGGTATCGGGATCGCGCCATACCGGCTGGTCGGCCTCGCGCAGCAGCCCGCCGCCCTGCAGCTCGGCGCGCGCGATCAAGGTCGACAGCGTCATGCCGAAGGCCGACGCGATGCGCACCAGAAGCGCCGCCGTCGGGCTGGTCTTGCCTCGCTCGATCGTGCTGAGCATCGCCTTCGAGACGCCGGAATGCTCCGCGAGATCTGCCAGGGACCAGTCACGCATGACCCTTTCGGCGTGTATCCTGCGGCCTATCGTCGAGGAAATTTCGTTCGCTATATAATCCATATGTCTATTATAGCGAAATATTGACGCCGGAGAAGAGCCGCCTTGCGACAATTTTCACAGGCCCCTTAATGCTCTCTACACCATCCGACCTCATCGGGCCTTAACCCCATTCGGGTAGGATCGATTCTCCAGGGAAATGGGGATTGGCCTGTCCATGTATGTCGAACGCGAAGCCTCCGTGGGGGAACCGACCTCGCAGGAGCGCCGCCAGACCGAGCAGAACGACAAGCGCATCCTCGGCAATGTCGTGCAATGCGACGGCGCTCGCGCCACCATCAGCGCCTATGCGGACGATGCCGACGGCGCGGTGACCGGCCTGTGGACGGTCGGCAAGATGATTTCCATCAATCTCGGATCGACGCGAACCGTCGGCCTTGTCTACGCGATCGGCAAGTCGGACCGCGCCTGGAGCAATGAGGGCCAGAACGCCATCGAGGTCAGCATCGAGCTGATCGGCGAAGTCCGTGACGGTGCGGAGCCCGGCGCCAGACCGGTCTTCGACCGCGGCATCACCACCTATCCGCATATCGGCGCCGTTGCGCATCGCATCCGCACCCGCGACCTGCAGGCGGTCTATGACCTTGCCGGGCGTCATTCGATCACGATCGGCACGCTCGCGCAGGACGAGACGATCGCCGCCAACATCGCTATCGACGATACGCTGGCGCGTCACTTCGCCATTGTCGGCACGACCGGCGTCGGCAAATCCACCGCCGTTTCGCTGCTGCTGCGCAAGTCGATCGCGGCACGGCCGGATCTGCGCATCCTGATCCTCGACCCGCACAACGAGTTCGCGGCATCGCTGCCCGAATACTGCGTCAGGGTCGATTCCAAAACTTTGGATCTTCCGTTCTGGATGTTCACGCTGGAGGAATTCGCCGAGGTGCTGTTCCGGGGCCGCGAGACCGAGCCGGAAGAAATCGATGCCTTGCGCGACCTGATCCCGGCCGCCAAGAATCTCTACCGCAACCCGAATTCGGGCTCCTATATCAGGCGCGGCAGCGATGCGCTGACCGCCGATACGCCAGTGCCTTACCGCATCGCCGACCTGCTCAAGCAGATCGATGAGCGCATGGGCATGCTCGAAAGCAAGACCGATCGCCCGACGCTCAAATCGCTGAAGACGCGCATCGAATCGGCGGCGGCCGATCCACGTTATCGCTTCATGTTCAACTCGCGCCTGATCGAGGACACCATCCACGAGACGATCGGCAACATCTTCCGCGTGCCGCATCATGGCCGTCCCGTGACCTGCTTCGAGATGGCCGGCATGCCGTCCGAAGTGGTCAATTCCGTCTGTTCGGTGCTGGCGCGCCTGGCCTTCGATCTCGCTCTGTGGAGCGAAGGCAAGCTGCAGCTTCTGTTTTTGTGCGAAGAGGCGCACCGCTATATGCCGGCCGACCCGCGTCTCGGATTCGCGCCGACTAGGCATGCGCTGTCGCGCATTGCCAAGGAAGGCCGCAAATATGGCTGCTATCTCGGCGTCGTCACCCAGCGCCCCGGCGAGCTCGACCCGACCATCCTGTCGCAATGCTCGACCTTCTTCGCCATGCGGCTTGCCAATGAGCAGGACCAGGCGATCATCCGCTCGGCGATTGCCGACTCTTCTGCCTCGACGCTTGCCTTTCTGTCCTCGATGGGCCAGCGCGAAGCCATCGCCTTCGGCGAAGGCGTGGCGACGACCATGCGGCTGAAGTTCGAAAAACTGCCGAGCCACCTGCTTCCCGGCACCGCCAAACGCGAAGAGGCCACGTCGAAGCCGGGCGACGATGTCGATCTGGTGGCGATCGTGGAACGATTGCGCAACGTGCCGAAATCGACGCAGCAGGCGATGGCCTTCGCCGAGGTCGTGGATTCAGGCCGCCAGGCCGGCGACCCCGACTACCGCAAGCCACCCGCCGCACGCCCGCCATCGGACGACGATTTCGACATGCGCTACGGCCTCAAGCCCGCAACCTTCGGCCTGCGCCCGCAAAACGATTGAGCTTGCGACCCGGCTGTTCTGCCGGCCGATTGAGAAGCCGCGCTAAGCTCGCGCCCTGCCTGGATCGCTTGGGTAAATCCCGTCAGGGAATTCGTCAGGCCGAGTCGGGTGGTGCTGTTTTCGAGAACCGAAGCGGAGCGGACATTTGAGTCCGTGAGCATCGGAAGCACAGAAAACGGCGCCAGACGGCCAGCCTCACGAATTCAGGGACGGGATTTTAGGCGCAGACGCGGTTACGGCCTTGCCTCTTCGCCTCGTAAAGCTGGCGGTCGGCGCGGCGATAGAACTCTTCCGCTGTTTCCTTGCGGTCCCAGACGGCTAGCCCGACGCTGGTGGTGATCTTGAGGCGGACATTGCCCGACAGCACCGACATGTTGGCGATCGCCTTGCGGATGCGCTCGGCAAACTTGCCCAGAAGCTCGGCGTCCATGTTGGGCGTGACCACGGCGAACTCCTCGCCGCCCAATCGCGCCACCACATCGTGGTAGCGCGTCATATCCTTGAGACAGCTTGCGACGGCCTTGAGCACTTCGTCGCCGACGTCATGGCCGTGGGTGTCGTTGACCTGCTTGAAATGGTCGAGATCGAGGATCATCAGCCCGACGGGCTTTTCGATGCGCCGGAACTCCTCGAGATACTCCTTCAGCGCATCATCGAAATAGCGCCGGTTCTGCATGCCGGTCAGGCCGTCGGTCAGCGCCGCATGCTCGAGTGTTTCCGACCGCGCGCTGAGCGAGACCGTCATGGCGCGCAGCTTGCCCTCCTCCGTCGCCTGTTTTCGAATCAGCGGATAGATGAAGAAAATGCCGAAGAACAGCGCCGTGGCCAGGAGCACGCCGGTCGCGAACAAGAGCTTGTTGAGATAGATGACCTTGTCCAGACCCGAAGCCGTATGCAACTCGTCGGCGAAGGACTGCAGAAGTCCATAAGCATGCAGCGTCACCAGGCCGGCGGCCAGGATCACGAATATAAAGACGAAAAATGCTGATTCCGCCTTGTGAAAACGCATCTGCTCCCCGTTGGAAAAGTGCCCATCGACCTTATGGCATGGGCGGGCTTACGGAGGGTTAATTTGGACAACCACAACGGGAACCTTTCCTTGCAGGTAAACTTTTCAGGTTGCATCGGAAGCAAGCGCTGAGATCGTGGTTTCCAGATCATCACCGGGGTGCAACCTCAGCCATTCCGGCCCCAATTGATGCCTGAACCAGGTGGTTTGCCGCTTGGAATATTGCCTGGTCGCGATCTTGGCGCGTTCGATTGCCTCGGGAAAGCCAATCCCTCCGGCCATCGCCGCCTGCAGTTCGCGAACGCCGATCGCTTTCATCGCCGGCAATTCGGGATCGAGGCCAAGTGCCGCAAGCCGCTTGACCTCGTCCAGCGCGCCCTTGTCCAGCATTTGGTCGAAGCGTTTGTCGATGCGTCCGACCAACGCCGCCCGATCCGGCTCGATCACCAGGAAATGCGCGCTTTGCCTGTCGATGAGCGGCTGGCCGCGCTCTGCCTGCCATTCCAGGATCGAACGGCCAGACGCATCGAGAACCTCCAATGCCCGCACGATGCGCTGGCTGTCGGTTGGCTTGAGCATCATGGCGGCCGCCGAATCCTCGCGCAGCAGCAGGCTGTGCAGCTTGACGGCGCCCTGCTCCTTCAATTCGTAGCGCCAACGGTCGCGGACCCGTTGCGGAATGTCGGGCATTTCCGAAATGCCCTCGGCCAATGCGCGAAAATAGAGCCCGGTGCCGCCGACAAAAATCGCTGTCCGTTCGGAGAATGTGCCGTCGTCGATCAGTTTCATCACGTCGCGCAGCCAGGCGCCGGTGGAATAGGGCGTCGCCGGATGGACATGGCCGTAGAGGAAATGCGGTGCGCGGGCGAGGTCGGTCGCCTCCGGCCGGGCGGTCAGCACGTCGAGCACCGAATAGCCCTGCATGGAATCGGTGTTGACGATCACGCCACCCCTGCGCTCGGCCAGATCGAGCGCAAGCGCCGACTTGCCGCTGGCGGTCGGCCCGGCTATCAGGATCGCGTTCTTCACGCGGCCCTTGCCCGCCTGCCCGCCGGAATGTTCCATGCCGCTCATCGCCACGCTTGTTTCCCGTCCCACTGAGCGCGCTTTGTCGCTGTCGCTTGCGAATATGGCCTCACGGTCGGTCGGCGCAAGCGCTGTTGTCTGGCTGGCTGAAGGTATCGCCTGCGATCTCGTCCTGCCTGAGGCAGCCGACGCCGCCGCTGCGAGTGCCGTCTTGCGCACGGCACTCGCCAGCGAGGCGGTCGACGTGATCGTCCAAGAAGCAGAAACCCGCCGCAAGAAAATCCTGATCGCCGACATGGATTCGACCATGATCGACCAGGAATGCATCGACGAGCTGGCCGACGAGATCGGCGTAAAGGATCATGTTGCCACGATTACCGCGCGATCCATGAATGGCGAGATCGCCTTCGAACCGGCTTTGCGCGAGCGGGTGGCGTTGCTGAAGGGCCTCGACGCCACCGTGGTCGATCGCATCGTCGCCAATCGCCTGACGCTGGCCTCGGGCGGCCGTGTTCTGGTCCGGACCATGCGCGCCAACGGTGCCTGGACGGCACTCGTGTCTGGCGGGTTCGAGGTCTTCACGACGCGCATCGCCGCAATGCTCGGCTTCCAGGAGAACCGCGCCAATCGCCTGCTCGAACAGGACGGCCGCTTCACCGGCCTGGTCGGCGAACCGATCCTCGGCCGCGCCGCCAAGGCCGACGCGCTGATCGAAATTTCAGCGCGCCTCGGCCTGACGCCCGCCGACGCCATTGCCGTCGGTGACGGCGCCAATGATCTCGACATGATCCGCCTTGCCGGTACCGGTGTCGCGCTTCACGCCAAGCCGACGGTGGCGGCACAGGCCAAGGTCCGCATCGATCATGGCGACCTGACCGCGCTGCTCTATATGCAGGGCTACAGGCAGGAGGACTTTGTGCAATGAAACCAATGCGTACCGAGCGCCTGATTCTGCGCAACTGGGAGGATCGCGACCGCGACCTGTTCCACCGCATCAACTCCGACGACCGGGTGATGGAGTTCTTTCCATTCCGCCGTGACCGCGCCCAGGCGGATGCCAAGATGGACGAGCTCCGGGCCTGGACCACGAACGACGGATACGGTTTTGCTGCCGCCGAGATCACCGCCACCGGTGAATGCATCGGCTTCATCGGTCTCCTCGACACCGATCATGTGCCATCCCTGCCAGCCGGCACCATCGAGATCGGCTGGCGGCTGGCACCTGAGTTCTGGGGCAAAGGCTATGTCACGGAGGCAGCCGAAGCGTGGCTGGCCTACGGCTTCGAGACGCTTGGCTTCGATGAAATCGTGTCATTCGCCGTCGCGGCCAACCGCCGCTCCACCGCCGTCATGCAACGCCTCGGCATGAGCGCGGATCCGTCCGGCGATTTCGACCACCCCAGCATTCCCGACAGCCATCCGCATCTCAAACGGCATGTCCTCTACAGACTGTCGCGCCAAGACTGGCAGGCAAGAAAAAGGGCAGCTCGCTAGCCGCCCTTTTTTCAGTGTTGTCGTGTTGTCGATCTTCCGGATCTCAGTCCATCCGGATCGTCACGAACCTGAGCTCGCCGGTCTTCGAGGCCAGCATCAAGAGCGCATTCTTGCGCCCCTGTTCCTTCAAGGCGCCGATCCGGTCCATGACGTCCTTGGGGGTAGCAACCGATTCCTGTGCGATCTCGGTGATCACCTCGCCGGGCTGGATGCCGCGTTCGGCGGCGGCCGAGTCCTTGGTGACGTCGGTGATGACGACGCCCGAAACATCGGCCGCAATGCTGAACTTCTTGCGTGTCTCGTCGTTCAGTTCGCCGACCGTCATGCCGAGCACCGAAGCAGTGGAAACGGCCGGAGCCTTGTCGCCCTTGTCCTGATCGGTGTTGCCCTCCTCGGCGTTGGCGGCCTTCTCGCCATCCTCGAGCCGGCCGAGGGTCACTTTCACCGTCTGTTCAACGCCCTTGCGCACGATCAGCACGTCGACCGCCTTGCCGACAGGGCTTTCGGCGACGACACGTGGCAGGTCGCGCATCTCATGAATATCCTTGCCGTCGAACTTGATGATGACGTCGCCGGCCTGGATCGTGCCATTGTCGACCGGGCCGCCCTTGATCACGCCGGCAACCAGCGCACCCTTTGCGGTCGCCATGCCGAGGCTTTCGGCGATGTCGTCGGTCACCGGCTGGATGCGCACGCCGAGCCAGCCGCGCCGCGTCTCGCCGAACTGGCGCAACTGGTCGACGACACCGGACGCGAGCTGCGACGGGATGGAGAAGCCGATGCCGATCGAGCCGCCGGATGGCGAGATGATCGCCGTGTTGATGCCGATGACTTCGCCCGCGCTGTTGAACAGCGGTCCGCCGGAATTGCCGCGGTTGATCGCGGCATCGGTCTGAATGAAGTCGTCATAGGGGCCGGAATTGATGTCGCGGTTGCGGGCCGAGACGATGCCGACCGTCACCGTGCCGCCGAGGCCGAACGGATTGCCGATCGCCATCACCCAGTCGCCGACGCGCATCTTGGTGGAATCGCCGAACTTTACCGCCGTCAGCTTGTGGCCTTTCGGATCGACCTTGAGCACGGCGACATCGGTCTTGGTGTCGGTGCCGACCAGCGTCGCCTTCAAGGTGACGCCATCGGAGAAATTGACCTCGATGTCGTCGGCATCGGCAATGACATGGTTGTTGGTGACGACGATGCCTTGCTCGGCATCGATGACGAAGCCGGAGCCCAGCGACTGCACCTTCTGCGAGCCGTTGTCCTTGTCACCGCCGCGGTTCTTGAAGAAATCGTCGAAGAAATCCTGGAAGGGCGAGCCCTCGGGCAATTGCGGCATCGGCAC